>JBIIIE010000165.1:0-6282 GCA_044235135.1 Roseomonas sp.
CAGCATGGTGAAGCGCTGCTGGGTCGAAGAAGGGACAATCCGCACCCGGTTAGGGTCGCCCAGAATGGCGGCCGCCACGGCGCGGCAATAATCCACATCAAGCCCGCGCCACACACCCTGACTATCTGGCAGGGAAAAGCCGACCGTAGAGGGCGAGGTGGAGCAGATAAGCTGCCCACGTGCCCGAATGGCAGCCATGGTATCGGCCGCCGGCGCTTGCGCCATGGCCGGAATTGAGGTGACGGCCATCAACCCCGCCAAGGCCGCGCCGGAAAGGACGCGGGTAAATCGAATCATTTTTCTGTCTCCCATAGGTTCAGGAAGCCGGTTTGCGCCAGCCACACCCCTATAACATGAACGTGACCGGGCCCAAGGCCAAGCGTTTTCTTGGTGGCGCCCCCCGCCGGGTTTAGCCGCGCAGCCTGATCCCGCACCAATCGGCGATAAAAGTCGCAATGGTCCGGGTGCATTTGCGCAAATCCTCGATCGAGGTGCGCTCATCAAAGGCATGCGCGCCTTCTCCCTTCGGGCCGTAGCAAAGGCCGGGGATGTCAAAATAAAGCCCGTAATAGCGCGTGTCATTGACCGCCGTGGTGCGCCGTTCCGGCATTTGGCCGCCATGGACCGCGGCATGGGCGGCGGCAAGCACGGCCTCGGCCTCACTGCCCGGTTCCAGCACATAAGGATCGGTCTGAAAGCCGGTCCAGACGATCTCTGGCGGGTTATTGGCGAGGAAGCCATCGCCCTTGGCCGCGGCGCGCACGGTGGCTTCAATGCCGGCCATCGCTTCTTCCGGCGTGGTGCCGGGCACCAGGCCGATGCGGCAATCCACCTCACACCAGGCGGGGGTGGAAGATGCCCAGTCACCGCCGCGAATAATGCCTGGATTGAATTTGATCGGGTCCTTGATGTCGGCATACCAGGGATTGGCGCGGGCGGCTTCGTTCAGGGTGCGGGTATGGGCATAAAGCGCCTGGATCAGCACATAGGCGGACATGATGGCATTGCTGCCATCCTGCGCGACCGCGACATGCACCGGAATGCCGCGCACGCGCAGGCGAAACCAGATGGTGCCGGTTTGGCTGCGCGTGATGGTATGGCCGGTTGGTTCCGGCACCAGCGCGGCATCCGCGCGATAGCCGCGCAGCAGCGTTGAAAGCGCGCCATTGCCGGTGCTCTCTTCCTCGGTCACGGTTTCCACATAGACATCGGCGGCAGGTTCAAACCCGGCATCGCGGATGGCATCCATCGCATAGACCATGCAGGCCACGCCGGATTTCATGTCATGCGCGCCGCGGCCATACATCCAGCCATCGCGGATCACGGCGGCATAGGGCGGGTGGGTCCACATATCGGCGGGGCCTTCGGGCACCACATCAATATGGCCTTGCAGGATCAGGCTGCGGCCCGTTGGGTTCTGCGCGCGATAGGCCGCCACCACCTGCACGCTGCCGGCGGGATCGCATTCCACCATGGGCGCCATTTTCGGATGCATCGGCACATCGGCCAGCGTGTAGCGGTCCACCGCATAGCCACGCGCCGCCATCTGGCGGGCAAACCAATCCTGCAAGGGCGCTTCGCGGCCACGCAGGCTTGGGAAGCGCACCAGCTCCGCCAGGAACTGCACCTGCTTGTCGAAATTCGTGTCAATGGCTGCGAAGATGCGCGCCATGGCTTCCTTATCGGCCATGCTGATCAGTCTTTCCTATCGGCGGTTATCATGCGGCGTTCAGGGCGGGCTCGCCAAGAGCGCATTGGTATACCAGGAAGGCGCGGCATCATACTTCACCTTGTTCTTGAGACCCGCCCAAGAGAGTTTCAGATAAAAGATCGGAAGAACGTCCGGCCGCGCCGGAATGACATCAAGCCGCAAGCTTGGCACGCTTTGGGGCGCAGAGGCACGCCCTCTGAGCCTGTTTTTAAGGGAAGCTTCATGACTGCCTGAATAGTCTACAGCCTCAACCGAAGCGGCGACCCCCATCCATGAAAAAAAGCGCGCCTTTGATCTGGTCCAGCGCCTTATCCTGGAAAGGACTTGGGGGCGGGCAATCATTCAGGGACGGCGCGCGCTTTCTGCCCTTATCCACCCTTTGTTGATACCCTTCAGTTAGGCAGCTTCCCCATGACGATCACCTTGCCGCAACACCCGTCAGCAGAACCCTTGCCTGCATCGGAAGGCCGCGCCTGGCTGGAATGGAATGCCGATAGGGATGAGTTGCACCTCTCGGCGGCGGCGCTGGAAGTGCTGGGCTTGCAGCCAGCGGAAACCCCTTTGCATGAGGCCGAGCTTGTCGCGCTGTTCAAAAAGCCAAGCCAGAGCAAACTGGTCATCGCGCTTGAAGACATCCTGACGCAAGGCGAATGCCAGACGGTTGAATTGCTGCGCCAGACCCCGGCGGGCGCTCAGCTTGTGCGCTTCAATGGCCGCCTGGACACTTCGCGTCCGGGGCGCCTTGTGATCGCGACCTTTGAGGATATTACGAACAGCAGTGGCGGGCAGCAGCATCTTGCCGCCAAGGCGCGTTTTCAGACCTTCATCAATCTTCTGCAACAGGATCAGGCATTTTTCGATACGGTGCCGCTTGGGCTGATGATGGTAACCAATGGCTTCGTGACCAAGGCAAATCCGAAACTCACCGAAATTCTGGCAACGCCAATGGCAGGCCTGCTGGGCGAGCCGGTTTCGCGCATCCTGTCCGACAAACAGGCCTATGATTTCTACATGGAAGCCGTATGGGGCGAGGGCAATGAACATGGCGATGACCATGTGGAAACCGAATTCGAAAGCGATGATGGTGCGCGGCTATGGCTGAAGGTGAGTATTTCGCGCATTGTTGAATCGGGTGCGGAAAATTCCTGCCTTTGTATCATTGAGGACATCACAACCCGCAAAAAGCTTGAGCAGGATGTCTGGAACGGCCTGGCTGAAACAATCTCCGCCAAGGCGGCGACAGAAAACGCCGCCCGCGCCAAGGATGAATTCCTGGCGATGGTGAGCCATGAGATTCGCACGCCCCTTTCGGCGGTGATCGGCATGCAAAGGCTGGCGCTGCGCGATCCGGAACTGCGCGAGAAAACGCGCAAGCATCTGGATATGGCGAAGACCAATGCCGAATTCCTGCTGGAGTTATTGAATGATATCCTCGATTTCTCAAAGATTGAGGCAGGAAAACTTGTTCTTGAATCGGTGGATTTCTCGCTACGCAGTCTGGTTGGCGACAGCGTTGCCCTGCTTGCCGAACGTGCGGAGGCCAAGAATATCTCCCTGGATGTCGGCATTGATGATCAGGTGCCCGATACGCTGGAAGGCGACCCGGCCCGCATCAAGCAAATCCTGCTCAATCTGATCGGGAATGGCATCAAATTCACCGATCATGGTGCGGTATCGCTCAAGGTCATACTGCAGGAACGCCAGGAAGAGAATTGCCATATCCGCTTTCAGGTGACGGATACGGGCATTGGCATTTCACCCGAAGCGCAATCAAGGCTTTTCCAGAAATTCAACCAGGCGGATACGTCAACCACCAGGCGCTTCGGCGGCACTGGCCTTGGGCTCGCCATCTGTCGGCAGATCGTAGATTTGATGCGGGGTGAAATTCATCTGACCAGTCAGCTTGGGCAAGGCAGCACTTTCACCTTCACCATTCCATTCAGGCTTGGCACCACGGCTGTCCAAAGCCAGCCCGCGCAATTGCTGCCGCATTCGCACCAGCTGCAAATTCTTTGCGCCGAGGATTTCCTGCCAAATCAATTGATCATCCAGGGATTGGTGGAGGAATTGGGCCATAGGGCTGAATTTGTGGAAAATGGCCGCAAGGCGCTGGAAGCTCTCCCGCTGCGCGGCTTCGACCTGATCCTGATGGATGGCCGCATGCCTGAAATGGATGGCGCCACAGCAATCCGCCTGATCCGTTCGGGTGGCGATGGGAAATTCCATATCCCCAATCCGAATATCCATATCATCATGCTGACGGCCAATGCCGGCGATGAAAGCCGACAATTCTACCTGTCCTGCGGCGCCGATGATTTTCTGGTCAAACCGATTGATGAGGCGCAACTGCACCAAAGCCTGACCAGGGTGATTGAAAAGCGGCTTGCGGAAGGGGCAAAGCTTCTGCCACTGCTGCGGGAAGATCATGTCGCTTTGGCACAGATTTTCGGTATTGCCCAAGTATCAGACACCCCTGTCGCGGGAATCAACCTGATACAGCCACCCAAATCCGCAAATCACCCGACAGTAAACTTGCGCGATCGCCTGAAAACCGCCTTTCGCGAGGATTTGTCACTGCGGATCAGCGCCTTTGATGAGGCCTGCGCCCAGCAGGATCTGCAAAGGCTGGCGGAGCTTTTTCACAGCATCAAGGGCAGCGCGGGTTTCATCTGGCCAAAGGGTGAGCTTGTGAAACTGAGCGCTGAGATGGAAAAACTGGCCAATCATCATGATTGGGACACGCTTGCAACGGATATTCCGCGCCTTCGCGCGATGCTGATGGAAGTGGCAAAAGGGGCCGAAGGATGAGAGCACTTGTCGTTGATGATGATATCGTATCGCGTATGGCCCTGGCTGACCTGATGCGCAGCTTCATTGAATTGAAGGTCGTTGAAGCGGTGGATGGGCAGGATGCCTGGGAAAAGCTGGAAATGGGGCCGGCGCCCATGATCTGCTGCTGCGATGTGCAGATGCCACGTCTTTCCGGCATTGATCTGTTGAAGCGCGTGCGCGCATCTTCGCGCCATAAGGATATCCCCTTTGTTCTGGTAACGGCAGCGTCAGATCTGGATACGGTCAGGAAGGCGGTGACGCTTGGCATCAGCCACTACATCGTGAAGCCTTTTCATGCGCGTGAGGCGCGCGGTTCGCTGCAAAAAATCCTCAATGCCGCCTGGGAGAGGATTGCCGAACCACCGTCAGCGACATTGAATCGACTGAATATCGCGCCGGATCAGTTGATGGCCTATCTCTATTCACTCCGCGGGCAATGCGCGGTTTTTGCGCGCGACCTCAGGCGGTCCAAAAGTCTTCAGGACGTGCAGGATGTGGTCGGGCGCCTCAAGGGCTTGCATACCGGCTGCCTGACCCTTGGGCTGCATTATGCCGCCGGTCTGGTGCTGCAGATCCCGGACGAAAAATCCGACATCGAAATGGTGGAACAGGCGTTGATCGAAATTGAATTGGCGATTTCTTCGCAGGAGGAAAGGGTCAGGGCGCGCCATAGTCTTGCCAGCGGCCTCGCCATCAAGCGCAGCGCCGTCCAGGCCTGAACCCAGAGGGGCGCTTTCCCCAAGGCCCCTGCCTGTGCTTGGGTGTGGTTGCAGGAGCAAACCATGCCAGACGCCGAATCGCCCAGGCCGCCGCCAACCCGCCACACGCAAACCGCCATGCTTGCCGAAAGGGCGGCGGTGTTGCTGCTGCTTGCCTTGCTGCTTTACGGCGTTATCCGTGTGCTGGAGCCCTTCGGCTTGGCCATTGCCTTTGGCGCCTTTATCGCCATCGGCACCTGGCCGCTCAGGGATGCGATGGTGAACCGGGGCCTCCCGCGCGGCATCGCTGCCACGCTGATGCTGTTGGTGCTGGTCCTTGCTGTCGCCATTCCAGCGCTTGCGCTTACGCCGGAATTGGGCGGGCAGATCGCCAATGCGTCCAAAGTGGCGCGCGACTTATTGGCGGACCTGCCCGAGGCACCGCCCGCCTGGCTTGCTGGGCTTCCTTTGGTGGGTGGCGCCATCAGCAATGGGTGGCCGCAATTGCTGGAGGTTCAGGGCGATTTTTCCGAGTTGCTGGCGCCCTACACCGGGCGCATCACCAGCCTTTTGGTGGATATCGGCCAGGCAGCGGCAGCAAGCGTGGTGCAAATCCTGCTCGCGCTGATTGTCGCCACTGCCTTCTGGGTCAGTGGCGACAAGCTGGCGCATGAAGTGACGGACATTGCCACGCGTCTTGGTGGCGAAGCAGGACGAAATGCAGTCGCGGCAGCCGAAGGCGCGGTGCGTGGAGTGGCCTGGGGCATTGTTGGCACGGGAATCATCCAGGCGGCGCTGATGGGCATTGGCCTTGCCATTGCGGGCGTGCCTGGTGTGGCGGTGCTTTCCTTTCTGACCATGATCTTTTCCATCAGCCAAGTCTTGGGGCCGCTGGTGGTGGTTTCTTGGGCCGGCGCAGCCGCCTGGCTTTACAGCGAAGGCCAAATGGTCTGGGCGGTTTTCATGGGTCTTTGGGGCCTCATCATGGTCTCGGGCAGCGACAATATTGTCCGACCCTTGCTGATCAAGCGCAGTAGCGAA
>JBIIIE010000003.1:0-27477 GCA_044235135.1 Roseomonas sp.
TGAAACGCTCTATCGCCGTGGCGCCTTCGCGCTGCCGGCAGAAGATGATGCGGCGCGGCTTTATCTGGCGACGGCGGAAGAAGCGGCGCGCTTTGGCCTGAAGCCTTATGAAATCAGCAATTATGCCAAGCCAGGCGCGGAAAGCCGGCATAATCTGGCCTATTGGCGCTATGGCGACTATTTGGGCATTGGCGCCGGCGCCCATCAGCGCGTATTGCGCGAGGCCGGCATCCAAGCCACGCGCCGCCATCGCGCGCCGGAAGAATGGCTGCGCCTGGTGGAAGCCCAAGGCCATGCGGCGGTGGATGTGGAAACCCTGAGCCCCGCGGAAGTGGGGCGGGAGGCGATGCTGATGGGGCTGCGCCTGACGGAAGGCGTAAACCCGGCCCGAATCGAAGCCCGCGCCGGGCTGGCCTTTGCCGAGGTGGTGGACCCGGCCATGCTGGCCGCCTGTGTGGACGAGGATTACCTCCTTTGGGATGAAAATGGCCGGCTTTGCGCAACCGGGGAGGGGCTTTTGCGCCTGGACGCCATGCTGCCGCTGCTGCTGCGCTGATAAAACTTGATCCTTCCTGAAGAAGCCGTAAAAATATGGCTAATGACGATCACCCACGCCCCCGAACCCCGCAGCGCGATTGAAGCCGCCGGCAGCCTGCCGGATCTGGAGCTTGATATCGCGACCGTTGCCTTGCAATTGGCGCGGGTGGATGCGCCGGAAGCGGATTGGCGGAAGGTCGCCGCGCATTTTTCTGACATCGCCCGCAAGGTGGTGGATGCCGCCAGCATGGATGGCAAGGCCGATGCCGGCGATCTGGAAGCGCGTCGGCTGATCCTTTCGGAAACGCTGCATGGGCATTTCGGCTATCAGGGCGATTCCGAAACCTATGAGGATATGGCGAATGCCAATCTGATCCATGTGGTGGAACGTCGGCGCGGCCTGCCGGTGGCGCTTGGCATATTGTGGCTCCATGCCGCGGATGCCGCCGGATGGGGCGCTTTTGGCGTGGATTTCCCCGGCCATTTCCTGCTGGCCTTGGAAGGACCCAAGGGCAAGCTCATTCTGGATGTTTTTGCTGGCGGCAAGGTTCTGGAAGCGCAGGATTTGCGCGCGCTGATCAAGCGTGTGGAAGGCGAAAAGGCAGAACTCCGCCCGGGCGTGCTGCGTCCCATGACGCGGCGCGAAGTGCTGCTGCGGCTGCAAAACAACATCAAGCTGCGGCGCTTGCGCGGTGGCGATGTGAAGGCGGCGCTGTCCGCGACCGAAGACATGCTGCGCTTGGCGCCCGACCATGCCGCGCTCTGGCGCGAAGCGGGGCTGATGAACCAAAGGCTGGAACGGATTGGCGCGGCACTCGGCTGCCTGGATCGCTTTCTGGAATTGGTGCCGGAAGGCGAAGCCGCCGCCCGCGTGCGTGCGCTGGCCGGCGAATTGCGCCAGCGCCTGAATTGACGCTGGCCATATCGCCAGCGCGCATCGGCAAGGCTAAACTCCGCCCATGACCCAAGCCCGTCCGCGCGTCGCCCTTTTCGTCACCTGTCTGGTGGATCTCTATCGGCCAAGCGTCGGCTTTGCCGCCATCAAGCTGCTGGAAGAAGCCGGCTGCCTGGTGGAAGTGCCGCCGAGCCAAACCTGCTGCGGCCAGCCCGCCTATAATGCCGGCGACCGCACCAATGCCAAGGCGCTGGCGCGTGGGGTGGTGGATGCCTTCCAGGGCTATGATTATGTGGTGGCCCCGTCTGGTTCCTGCGCGGGCATGATCGCGCATCATTACCCGGCACTGTTTGATGATGACCCGCATTATCGCGGCAAATCGGAAGCGCTCGCCGCGCGCACACATGAATTGGTGTCTTTCCTGACCGATGTGATGGGCATGGAAAAGGTTGCCGCGCGGTTGGATGGCAGCGTGACCTATCATGATTCCTGTTCGGGTCTGCGCGAGATGGGTGTGAAGGCGCAGCCGCGCAAATTGCTGAAGACGGTGGAGGGTTTGAGCCTGATCGAATTGGCGGAACCGGAAATCTGCTGTGGCTTCGGTGGGACTTTTTGCGTGAAATACCCCGATATTTCCGTGCGTATGGTCACCGATAAATGCCGCGACATTCAGGCAACCGGCGCGGGCACCTTGCTTGCGGGTGATATGGGCTGCCTGCTGAATATGGCGGGGCGGCTGAAGCGCGAAGGGTCTTCGGTAAAGGTGCGCCATGTGGCGGAAGTGCTGGCCGGCATGACAAGCGATGCCGCGCCGATTGGGGAAGCGAAGAAGGGCTAATGTAGCGCCCGCCAACCGATATCCCGCCGGCAAAACCCGCCCGGCCAATCGAGCAGGTCCACGGCGGTATAGGCGGCGTCGCGGGCTTCTTTGAAAGTTTTGCCGGTAGCCGAAATGCCCAAAACGCGCCCGCCGGTCGCGATCAAGGCGCCATCTTCGCGCCGCGCCGTGCCGGCATGAAATATCTGCACGTCGGGCACCTGGCCTGCCGCTTCCAGGCCACGGATTTCACTGCCTTTCGCATAGCTGCCCGGATAGCCCTTGGCCGCCATCACCACCACCATGGCATGCAGCGCTTCCCAGCGCAGATCAAACCGCGCCAATTCGCCGTCACAGGCTGCGAGCAAGGCAGGCAGCAGATCGGATTTCAAGCGCAGCATCAGCACCTGGCATTCCGGATCGCCGAAACGCACATTGAATTCGATCAGCTTCGGGCCTTGTGCGGTGATCATCAGCCCCGCGAACAACACGCCTTTGAAGGGCGCGCCGCGCCGCGCCATTTCCGCCAGCACCGGGCGGATGATGCGCGCCATGACAGTTTCCTGTAGTGCCTCAGTGAAAATAGGCGGCGGCGAATAGGCGCCCATGCCGCCGGTATTGGGGCCGGTATCGCCATCGCCCACGCGCTTATGGTCCTGCGCCGCACCCAAGGGCAAAGCGGTGGCGCCATCACACAGCGCGAAGAAGCTGATTTCCTCACCCAGCAAACATTCCTCGATCACCACGGAAGCGCCTGCCGCGCCATGGACGCGGTCTTCCATGATATCGGTAATGGCGGCTTCAGCTTCGGCGAGGCTTGCCGCCACCACCACACCCTTGCCGGCGGCGAGCCCATCGGCCTTCACCACAATCGGCGCGCCTTTCTCTCGAATATAGGCGCGCGCGGCGCCGGCATCGGTGAAGCGCGCCCAGGCGGCGGTGGGCGCGCCCGAGGCATCCGCCACTTCCTTGGTGAAGCTTTTGCTGCCTTCCAACCGCGCGGCGGCAGCCGAAGGCCCGAAGCATTTCAGCCCGGCGGCAGCGCAGGCATCGGCAAGGCCAAGCGTCAGCGGCGCTTCCGGCCCCACCACCACCAGATCAATGGCATTGTCCTTGGCGAAGGCGACAAGGCCAGGGATATCCTCGGCGCCAATCGCGACACATTCCGCAACCTCGGCAATGCCGGCATTGCCGGGCGCGCAAAACAACCTGGTCAATAAAGGCGATGCCGCCAAGGCCCAGCAGAGCGCATGTTCGCGGCCACCTCCGCCCACCACCAGAACGCGCATCGCACCCCTCGCCGATCAGATTGCGCGGCAGTGATTACGCCTTGCGCTGCGCCGCGCCAAGATGGCGTTCAGCCAAGCCTGTCGGGGTCTGAATCCAGTGCATAGCCGGCGGAACGCACGGTGCGGATCAGGTCAATCTCATCATCCTGATTGATCGCCTTGCGCAGCCTGCGGATATGCACATCCACCGTGCGCGGTTCCACATGGATATCGCGGCCCCAAACGGCATCCAGCAATTGTTCGCGCGCGAAAACGCGGCCGGGATGTTGCAAGAAAAATTCCAGCAGTCGGTATTCTGTCGGGCCAAGATGCAAGGGCCGCCCGGCGCGCGTGACGCGATGCGCATCCTGATCCATGGCAAGATCGGCATAGGCGAGCGAGCCCTTGGATGCCACGCGCCCTGACCGGCGCAGCAGTGCGCGGATGCGCGCAATCACGTGTTCCATCGCAAAAGGTTTGGCGATGTAATCATCGGCGCCAATATCAAGCGCGCGTACCGCGTCCTGGTCTTCCGTGCGCGCGGTCACCATGATGATGGGCAGGTCGCGGGTTTCGGTGCGGCGGCGCAGCTGGCGGCAAACCTCAATGCCAGAGAGCGATGGCAACATCCAATCAAGCAGCATGACATCCGGCCGCGCTTCCGCGACACGGAGCAGCGCTTCCTGGCCATCCGCCGCTTCATCCACGCGAAACCCCTGTTTTTCGAGGTTGTAGCGCAGCAGCGTCAAAAGTGGTGCCTCATCCTCCACAATCAGGACGGTGGGCTTTGCCAGGGTGCCGTAGTTTTCAGCCATCATCGCCATGCCTATGCGCCCGGAGCACGCACCACAGCGAAAGCCGAGGTATCGCCCTTGGGCCGATCCTCGGGCAGGTTTTCGCCACGGACTGCGAAATGAATGCGTTCCGCGATATTCGTGGTGTGATCGCCGATGCGTTCCAGATTCTTGGCGATAAACAACAGATGCGTCGCGGCGGTGATATTGCGCGGGTCTTCCATCATATGCGTCAGCATTTCACGAAAGATGCCGTTGTAGATTTCATCCACCGGTTCATCCGCCGCCCAGACGCGTTCGGCGGCTTCGGCATCGCCCTGCACCAGCGCATCCATGGCGGCCTTCAGGTTTTCCTGCACCAGATGTGCCATGCGTTCAAAGCCGTTCATGCTGCCAAGCCCAGGCAGGGAAGCCAGCACAATGGACCGCTTGGCGGCATTGGCGGAATAATCGCCGATGCGTTCCAGATCATTGGAAACCTTCATGCCAGCAATGATCAGGCGCAAATCCGCCGCCATGGGCTGACGCAGCGCAAGCAGCGTGACGCAGAACGCCTCAATCTCACGTTCAAGCTGGTCAATCTGTACGTCACGCTGCACGACTTCGCCGGCAAGGTCACTGTCCCGGCGCACCAGTGCGCGGGTGGCATCGGCCACTTGCCGTTCGACAAGGCCACCCATGCGCGCGATCATGTCGCGCAGCTTGCGCAAATCCTCATCATAGCTGCGGACGATATGTTCTGTGGGCATCTGTATTTCTCCTGCCTGGTTCAGCCAAACCGGCCGGTGATGTATTCTTGCGTCTTGGGGTGCTTGGGCGCGGTGAATAGCTGCGCCGCCGGGGCCACTTCAATCAATTCGCCCAGATAGAAGAAGGCTACCTGATCCGCGCAGCGCGCCGCCTGCTGCATGTTGTGGGTGACGATGGCGATAGTGAAATCGCGCTTCAGCTCGTCAATCAATTCCTCGATCTTCAAGGTGCTGATCGGGTCGAGCGCTGAGGTCGGTTCGTCAAACAGGATCACCTCAGGCCGCACGGCGATGGTGCGGGCAATGCACAGCCGCTGCTGCTGGCCACCGGAAAGGCCAAGGGCGGAACGGTCCAGCCTATCCTTCACCTCATTCCAGATGGCGGCGCGCGTCAGCGCCCATTCGATACGTTCACCCATTTCGGCCTTTGAAAGTTTTTCATGCAGGCGAATGCCGAAGGCGATGTTTTCATAAATCGTCATCGGGAAGGGCGTGGGCTTCTGGAACACCATGCCCACCTTCGCCCGCAGGGAGTTCAGGTCGGTAGAATCGGCGATGATATTCTCACCATCCATCATCACCTCACCGGTCGCGCGCTGGCCAGGGTAAAGGCTATACATGCGGTTCAGCACGCGAAGCAGCGTGGATTTACCGCAGCCCGAAGGCCCGATCATGCCCGTGACCTGCCTGTCCGGCAGATCAAGATTGATCCCCTTCAGCGCGCGATTATCGCCATAGAAGAAATCCAAATTCTTGATTGAGACACGCGCATTGTTCAGCGCGGCTTCTGACCGTGCCTGCATGCCGCCGAAGGTTTTTGCCCCGGCATTCTCGTTCTGCGTTTCGGTGGAAAGGCTCATTTTCTCCGTCCTTCCGGTCAGATGCGGCTGCGCAACAGCGTGCGCGCCAGGATATTGAGGCCGAGCACCCCCAGCGTGATGATCAGCGCGCCGGCCCAGGCAAGCGCGATCCAATCCTCAAAGGGTGAACCGGCGAAGGCATAGATGGTCACCGGCAGGCTCGACATCGGCTTCGACAAATCCGTGGACCAGGCGTTATTGCCGAGTGAGGTGAACAGCAGCGGCGCGGTTTCACCCGCCACGCGGGCCACGGCCAGCAGGATGCCGGTGATGATGCCGGCAATGGCAGCGCGCCAGCAGATCAGCACGATCATTTTCCACTTGGGCGCGCCAAGCCCCACCACCGCTTCGCGCAGCGTATTGGGGATCAATTGCAGCATATCTTCCGTGGTGCGCACCACAATCGGGATCACGATAATGGCAAGCGCGGCAATACCGGCCCAGCCGGAAAACCCACCAAAGGGCAGCACCAGGATCTGGTAGACAAACAAGCCGATCAGGATGGAAGGCGCGGAAAGCAGGATGTCGGAGACAAAGCGCACCGCATTCCCCAACCAGGAATTCTTCGCATATTCCGCCAAATAGGTGCCGACCAGCATGCCAATCGGCGTGCCGATGGCGGTGCCAATCAAGGATTGGATCAGGCTGCCCACAATGGCGTTCAGCAACCCGCCCTCAGACCCAGGTGGCGCCGTCACATGGGTGAAGACCCTGAGCGACATCGCCTCAAAACCACGATAGAACAGCGTGATCAGGATTGACGCCAAAAGCACCAGGCCAAGGACAGTTGCAGCAAGGCAAAGCGTGCGGATGATCCGATCCGTCCGCTTGCGGGATGCGCCAAGCCGCGCGGCGGTGGCGGCATCCTTGCGCGGGCCGGGATGGGACATGGAGGAAAGAGCGAGCGACATGGTTCAGACCTTCAGCCGCGACCGCAGCAGATAACGCGATGTGGCCAATACCGCGAAGGACAGCACGAAAAGAATGAAGCCAAGCGCCAGCAAGGATGCCAGCTTCAGGCTGCCGATTTCGCTCTCCCCAAACTCCAGCGCGATCAGCGAGGCAATCGTATTGCCCGGCCCAAAGAGTGAGGAAGAAATCCGGTTCGCATTGCCGATAACGAAAGTCACCGCCATGGTCTCACCCAAGGCGCGCCCCAGGCCGAGCATGATGCCGCCCACCACCGAAATCCGCGTATAGGGGATGACAACGCCCTTCATCACTTCCCAGGTGGTGGCGCCAAGACCATAGGCGCTTTCCTTATAGACGGGCGGAACCTGTTCAAAAACATCGCGCATGGTGGCAGCGATGAAGGGCAGCACCATGATGGCCAGGATGAAGGCAGCGGTGAACAAGCCCGTGCCGAAGGGCGGCCCCTGAAACAGAAAGCCGATCAGCGGCAATTCCCCGACCGTATCAATGATGAAAGGCTGCACATGCTGCGCGAAGGCGGGCGCGATGATAAAAAATCCCCACATGCCGTAAATGATGGAAGGCACTGCGGCCAGAAGCTCCACCGCCGTGCCAACCGGGCGGCGCATCCAGGGCGGAGCCAATTCCGTCAGGAAGAAAGCGACTCCGAAGGCAAGCGGCACAGCCAGGATAATGGCCAGGATGGCGGTGACGATGGTGCCATAAATGGAAACACCGGCGCCGAATAACTCCCGGACCGGGTCCCAATCCGTGGAGGTGACGAAAGGGATACCAAAAGCACGAAACGCCGGCAGGCCGGCGATGAAAAGCTCAATGATCAGGGCGCCGAGCAGGATCAGCACAAATAGGCCGGCAGCCTGACAGACCAGGGCGAAGACCTTATCCCCAAAACTGCTGCTGCGACGGCGGGCGGCTTGGGGAAGTGTGGCGGATGCGGAAGCCAAGGGTCACCCCCGGGGGTTTAGGGTAGAAAGGAAGCCCCCGCAGGCAAGTGCTGCCTGCGGGGTGATTGCGCCTCAGGCGCCGAAGCTTTGCCGCCAAGCGGCACGCACCGCGTTATGGACTGATTCGGGCAGCGGGATATATTCCAATTCCTCGGCCAGCTTGCTGCCATTGGTGAAGGTCCAATCAAAGAAGCGGCGCACATTGGCGCTCCGCGTTGCATCGGTCGGGTTGGTGGGCAGCAGAATGAAGGTTGGCGCCACAATCGGCCAGGAATCCGCGCCGGGCGTGTCAATCACATTGGCGGCAAAGCCGGGCACGTTCCAATTGGCGGCAGAGGCGGCCGCCATGAATGTCTTATGTTCGGGCTTCACGAAATTGCCGGCATTGTTGCGGATTTGCGTGGTGACCAGCTTATTCGTGATGGCATAGGCATTTTCCACATAGCCAATGGCGCCGCGCACATTGCGCACCGTGCCGGCCACACCTTCATTGCCGCGCGCGCCAGTGCCGGCAGGGAAGCGCACCGAAGTGCCAACCCCCACCCGGGTCTTCCATTCTTCTGACACGGCAGACAGATAGGAAACCCACACAAAGGTCGTGCCCGAACCATCCGCGCGATAGGCCGGGGCAATGGCCAAATTCGGCAGCGAAAGCCCGGGGTTGATGGCGACGATCTGCGGGTCATTCCAGCGGGTGATCTTGCCAAGGTAGATATCCGCCAGCATGGGCCCGGTCAGGCGAAGCTGATCATTGGCGATGCCCGGAATATTGACGATGGCGACCAGCGATCCCATCACGGTCGGGAATTGCAGCAGATTGCCCTCGGTCAGTTGCTGGGCATTCAGCGGCGCATCGGTCGCGCCGAAATCAACCGTGCGGTTGCGGATCTGGTTAATGCCGGCGCCCGAACCCACGGATTGGTAATTTACCTGAATGCCAGTGGCCGCGCGCGCCGCTTCCGCCCATTTTTGGTAGATCGGATTGGGGAAAGTAGCGCCCGCGCCTGTGATCTGGGCCGTTTGGGCCTGCGCCCCAATGACGGGAAGGGAAAGGGCGGCGCTGGCGCCAAGAAGAAGGGATCGCCTATTCACGGTAATGCTCCGTTTGCTGAACTTAACCGCACCGGCTGGGCGGCCCGACGCTTCTAGTAAGGCCAAACGACTCTTCGATTTCAGTTTGATGAAGCTTTTGTGACAACACCCCGGACAAGCCGGGGCTTTGTCCATGCCCTTTACTTGTACCAGCCAGGCCGGCGCTTGGCCTGAAAGGCTGCCAAGCCTTCCCGCCCTTCCGGCGCGGCGCGCTGCATCCAGCCCTCATGCGCCAATTGCGCCACCTGCCGGGGGGAAAGGGTCAGGCCATTGGCCTCCAGGAAGGAGGTCTTGGTCATGGCAATGGCGGTTGGCGCGGAAAGCATCATCTGATCAATGATATGCGCCAAGCGCGCTTCGATGGCATCCGCCGCCACAACCTCATGCACCAGGCCGATGCGCAGCGCCTCGGCGGCGTCGAAGCGTTCACCGGTAATGGCGTAGCGGCGGGTTTGCCTGAGGCCCAGCGCATCCACCATATGCGTACTGATCGGCGTTGGCGCCACACCAACCCGCACTTCGGTTATGCCGAATAGCGCGGCGGGGGTGGCCAGTGCCACATCCACGCAGCAGGCAATGCCAACGCCGCCACCGAAACAGGCGCCCTGGATCACGGCAAAGGTGGGTTTGGGGAATTCATTGAGCTTGCGCATCGCCTCGGTCGTGGCAAGCGATGCCGCGAAGGCGGGCTCGGGCGGATAGGCCGCCACTTCCGCAAGCCAATCAATATCCGCCCCGGCCTGGAAATGCGCCCCGGCGCCGCGGATCACGAGGCCGCGAATGGCGGTATCGGGGCGGAGCTGATCAAGCCCGGCAATCAGCCCTTCCAGCATGGCGGCGTTATAGGCATTGCCCTTATGCGGGCGATTGAGTGTGGCGGTCGCGATGCCGCGCGCATCAATGGCAAGCAAGACGGGTTGGTCGGGGTTGGTCATGGCGGTCTTTCCCTGGTCTGAACGCCATTCTTCCCCCGAGCGGGCGTTGACGCCAGACCCGGGCGGGCTAAGGGTTACGCGCTTATTTGCGGAGACTACCCATGCCCGCTTCCCGCCCCACCCTGAGTGGCCCGCGCCATGCGATTTCGGCAGGGCATTATCTGGCAGCTTCTGCCGGTTACGCGGTGCTGGAAGCGGGCGGCAATGCGGTGGATGCGGGCTGCGCTGCCGGCATTGCGCTTGGCGTGCTGCTGCCGGATTTGGTGAATGTGGCGGGTGTGGCCCCCATCATGATCCGGCTGGCGAATGGGCAGGTGGAAACCATCGCGGGGCTTGGCCATTGGCCGGCATCGCTGCCCCCCGATATTTTCATGCGCGACCATGGCGGGAAGATTCCGCAAGGCGTGCGCCGCACTGTGGTGCCCGCCGCCCCCGATGCCTGGATCACCGCCCTGGAACGCCACGGGACCATGGGGTTCGGCGATGTGGCGCAATACGCCATTCGCTACGCGGCGGAAGGCTTTGCGGTGTATCCGCTGCTGGCGGAAAGCGTTTCAGCGCATGTTGCGGAATATGCCCGCTGGCCATCCAATGCGGCGATTTTCCTGCCTGGCGGCGCGCCGCCAAAGGTGGGTGAGCGTTTTGTGCAAAGCGATCTGGCGCGAAGCCTGAGTTACATGGTGGAAGAAGAAAAGCGCGCCTTATCCAAAGGCAGGCTTGCGGGGCTGGCGGCAGCGCATGCGGCGTTTTATCGCGGTGATATCGCCCGCGAAATCGTGGCCTTCCAACAGCGTGAAGGCGGGTTCCTGACCATGGAGGATATGGCCGGTTTCCGTTCTCGCCTGGAACCGGCCATCACGCGCCGCTGGCGCGGGCATGAGGTAATGACCTGCGGCCCCTGGTGCCAAGGCCCGGCGCTATTGGAAGCGCTGTTGCTGATGGAACGCGCGGGGCTGGATGGGCTGGAACATAATTCGGCGGAATATCTGCATCTGTTCACCGAATGCGTGAAGGCCGCCATGGCGGACCGCGAATATCATTTCGGTGATCCAGCCTTCATTGATGTGCCGATTGATGCGCTGCTGTCAGACGCGCATCTTGCGGCGCGGGTGGCGGAAATGGACCCGGTGCGCGCGCATCCAGCGATGTATCCGCCCTTGCTGGGGGCGGGGCGTGCCGCCGATGGGCCAGTCAGGCGCGATCTGCCGACGATTGAAGCGGATACATCCTATGTCGCGGTGGTGGATCGTTGGGGCAATGCCTTCAGCGCCACCCCTTCCGATGGTTCCTGGAATTCGCCCGTGGTGCCGGGGCTTGGGCTGATCCCTTCCAATCGCGGCAGCCAAAGCCGGCCCGATCCCGCGCATCCCGCCGGCGTCGCACCCGGCAAGCGCCCGCGGCTGACACCCAATCCCGCCATGGTGGTAACGCGCGCCGGCGGCGTGATGCCCTTCGGCACGCCCGGCGGCGATGTGCAAATCCAGGCGATGTTGCAGGTGATGCTGAATGTGCTGCATTTCGGCATGGAATTGCAGGAAGCGATCGAAGCGCCGCGCGTTTCCTCCTATGCCTTCCCGTCATCCTTCGCGCCGTTTGACTATTTCCCGCGTCGGCTGGCGGTGGAAACGCGCATTCCTGAGGCCACACGCAATGCACTCGCAGGCCGTGGGCATGACATCAAGGAATGGCCGGATATCACCTGGCTTGCCGGCAGTGTGGAGGCAGTGATGTCAGACCCCGCATCAGGGCTGGTGCGCGCCGGGGCTGATCCGCGGCGCCCGGCCTATGCAATTGCGGGATGAGTGCGGCAGCCGATAGCCGGGCGCTGCTTGATCAGGCCATGGCGCGGCTCAATGCGCGGGATTTTCGCGCCGCTGCCGCGCTGTTCAATCGCGCCATTGCGCTTGGCCGTGACGCGCCAGAAATCCGCAATAATCTGGGCCAGGCCTTGCGATTTTCCGGTGATCAGGCAGGGGCCGAGGCCGCCTATCGTGAAGCGCTGCGCCAACGCCCGTCCTATGTGCGCGCCACGGTCAATCTGGCGGAGTTGCTTTTACCCGCAGGCGCCGATGCGGCGGCTGAGGTGATCTCCGCCACGCTGGCCGCCGGCGCCGGGGAGGATTTGCACCGTGCCGTCGCCCGGCTTTGGCGGGATGCCGGGCGGCCGGATCGTGCCATGTTTCATCTGCGGGCACTGCTGGAAACATCACCGGGCGATGCGCTGATGCGGAGCGAATTGGGCACCACGCTGATGGGGTTGGGCCAACCCAGCGCCGCAATTCCGCATCTGGCGCGTGTTGCCGAAGAATTGCCTGACCGTGCCGATGCCAAGGTGAATTATGGCCTGGCCTTGCAGCAATCCGGCGATATTGGCGCGGCCATGGCAGTGCAACGCCGTGCGATTGCTCAAGATCCGCTTTGCCGTCCCGCCTGGCAAAATCTGTTGCTCGGGCTGAATTACCTGCCGGGTATTACGGCAGAGGAAGTGGCAGCGGCGCATCGTGCCTATGCGGCGCGCTTTGCCCGCCCTGCGCCGGCGATGTTTGCCAATACGCCCTATCCGGATCGGCGATTGCGCATTGGCATGCTCTCCGGTGATTTTCGCCAGCATCCTGTCGGGTATTTTTTGGAAGCCGCGATCACCGCGCATCAGCGCGCGGGGTTTCATTTGACGGCCTATGATGTCGGCAAACGCGCCGATGCCACCACGGCCAGGTTGCGCGCGGTTTTCGATGCGTGGCATTCCATGAGCACGCTGGAAGATGCGGCGATTGTCGCGCAAATCCGCGCCGATGGCATTGATATTCTGGTGGATCTGACAGGCCATACGGAGGCCAGCCGGATCAGCGTGATGGAATATCGCCCCGCACCGGTGCAGGTAAGCTGGATCGGTTACGCCAATACCAATGGTGTGGCGGCGATGGATTGGATCATTGCCGATGCCGTGGTGCTGCCACCGGAAGATGAGGCGCTGTATATCGAAAAGCCTCTCCGCCTGCCGGGCTGTTACCTGTGCTATACGCCACCGCGAGAGGCCGTGGCGCCAAGCCCGCCGCCGATGTTGCGCCAAGGGCATGTGACCTTTGGCTGTTTCAACAACCTCGCCAAGATCAATGATGAGGTTTTGGCCGCCTGGGCCGCGATCCTGGACCGCCTGCCAGAGGCGCGGCTTTTGTTGAAAACGGCGGTGCTGGGCGAAGCTGCGACGGCGCAAAAACTCCGCGCGCGATTCGCGGCTGCCGGTGGTGATGTCGCGCGGCTTGATCTGGAAGGGCATAGCCCGCGTGCCGATTACTTTGCACGCTATGCGACGGTGGATTTCATGCTGGACCCCTTCCCCTTTCCGGGCGGCACCACAACGGCCGAGGCGATCCATGCCGGCGTGCCAACCCTGACGCGGCGCGGGCGCGGGGGCATGATCAGCCGCAATGGTGAAACGCTGCTGAATGCTGTTGGCTTGCAGGGTTGGATAGCCGCCGATACCGCCGATTACATCGAAAAGGCCATTGCCTTCGCCGGTGATGCGAATGGGCTGACCGCGCTCCGCGCCCGGCTATCGCTCGGACCTTTGGGTGATGCCGCCACCTATGCACGGGGGCTTGAGGCAGCCTGGCGGCGCATTTGGCGCGATTGGTGCGCGCGCCAGGCGGGCGCATCAGGGGCGATTTAACGCTGCGCGGAAAAAGGCTAGTAAGCCCCGGCCTGGCCCGCCTGGCGGAATGGTAGACGCAGCGGACTTAAAATCCGCAGCCCGCAAGGGTGTGGGGGTTCGAGTCCCCCGGTGGGCAGGTGCAACCTGACGCCACCGACCGAGGAAGGTTCCTCCCTCGGTGCAAGAACGCTACGCCCCCCAAGGGCTCAACGCATCGGGCGCATATATTCCATGGACATTTGCGATGGGTTCTGAATGCCCATCATCGCCATGTTGCGGTCAATCTCCTCAGACAGCAGGCCAATCGCGTGCTTCACGCCTTCTTCGCCCGCCACCGCCGCGGCTGAAAGCATCGGGCGGCCCACAAAGACGAAGGAAGCCCCAAGCGCCAGCGCCTTCAGCACATCACTGCCACGGCGCACACCGCCATCATACATCACCGTCATGCCACCAGCATCGCGGGCGATTTCCGGCAGGCTACGCAGGCCGGAGATTGTGCCATCCAATTGCCGCCCACCATGGTTGGACACCATGATGCCATCCGCGCCTGCATCGCGGCACATGCGCGCATCTTCCGGCGAGATGATGCCCTTCACCACCAGCTTGCCCTTCCAGCGCTTGCGGATCAGTTCCAGATGCTCCCACGCCAGACCATCACGCGCCCCAAAGGCGCGCATCAAGGTGCGGGAGACAATCGGCGGCCCGCGGCCCGCATCCATATTCTCAAAATGCGGCATGCCGTGATTGAGCATGGTCTTGAAGAAGGTATTCAGCACCCAGCCCGGATGGGTGATGCCATCCCACAGCAATTGCGGCGTGGGCTTGAGTGGAATGGAATAGCCATTGCGCACATTGTTTTCGCGGTTGGATGAAACCTGCACATCCACCGTCAGCACGAAGGTCTTGAAGCCCGCTGCCGCCACGCGGTCCACCAAGGGTTCAATACGTTCAGCTTCGCCCGGCAGATAGGCCTGATACCAGGCATCGGGATTGGCCTTGGCCACATCTTCCAGCGGGATCAGCGAAGACGCGCTCATGATCATGGGCACATTGCGCGCGCGGGCGGCCTGCGTCAGCACCAGATCGCCGCGATAGGCGACCAGCGCGGAAGCGCCCATGGGGGGCAGGCCGAAGGGCGCGTCATATTCCTGGCCAAACAGCGTGGTCTTCAGGTTGCGCCCGCGCGTATCGCGCAGCACGCGCGGCACAAAGCCCCATTCCTGAAAGGCTTCAAGATTGTCGCGCAGTGACGCATTGGTCTCCACCGCGCCCGAAACAAAGCCACCAATGCTGCGCGGCAGATAGCGCGCGGCGGCGGCTTCAAAATCCGGCAGGCTCAGGTAGCGGCGCACGGAAGCCGGCGGCGGCGGCGGGCGCTTCTGGCTGAGATTCTGGGGCGGGGTGGGCGCCTGGGCCCATTCGGGCGAATTCGCCGTCATGTAAATTTCCTTGGACTGACATGTCTTGGCGCTTTTATTGCGCGGAATGGCGCGGCAGGCCAGCCCAAGAGGGGCGATTTCAGGGCCAAAGCGGGCGGATCAGGTGCTCATACAGGGTGAAGGCGACCTCAATGCCGACCAGCGCCACAACGGCGGCTTCCAGCCCCAGCGCGCGCCGTGCCTGGATCAGGGAAAGCAGCGTCTGGATGGCATTGCCGATCCAGCCGAGCTTGCGTTCCAGGGCCGCGCCCCTTTCGCGCAGCTCATATTCATCCGCAAGCCGGGCATGGAGCCGTTCCAGCTCCGGGTGATCCCAAAGCACTTCGGGCTTATCCGCGGCCTCAACCCGCGCGAGGTTGCGGCTATGGGCGGATAACGCGTGGCCGATTTGCCGATGCAAGGCGCGGGAGGAAAAGCGCAGCCGGCCCGCCGCGCGCAGGCCCGCCACGGCAGGTTCCAGCCGGTCCAAGGCTTCGGCGATGCGCGCTTCCTGTTGGGCGAGGGCCGCGCTTTTCGCGAGTGCATCGGCAACAACGGCAAGGCGTTCCGGCGCCGCATCGCAAAGCTGGATCACGCCTTCGGCATCAACGCCATCGCGCTCAGCGCCGAAAGTGATCAGGGCGGCTTCCTCGGCGGGGTTATCGGTGGGGTTGGTAATGCGCGGGGCAAGTGCCGCGAGCATAGCGGCTTCCTGCGCAGCATCGGCGCCGAAGATCACCACGGCGCCCCAGCGGAAGGCGAAGGCGGTGATGGGGGCGGGGGCGGCGATGGGCACCGGGTCTGCCAAGGCGGTCCCGCCGGGGCCAAGGCCGCGATGGTCCAGCCTTTCGCCAAGGATCACGGCGCGGGCGCGCAAGATTGTGCCGGGCGTTGCTGCGGGCATGGTAAGCTGCATGGCGGGAAACCAGCCGAGGGAAGCGCCTATATGGCACCAGTTCTGCGCGGTCGCCACCTGAGGGACGCGACATGAAGGCCAAGGCGCCGCCTGGCGCCTGTTTTGGCCTGGCGCCGCAGCCCGCACGCAAGCTGGCGCCTGGGCTTGGGCTTGCCGTAGCGCGGCGCGGCATTTTGCGCGCCGAGGATCAGGAGGATTTCGGCCGTGTGGCGGACCGCGTGGCGGCGGGGAATATCGCGCTGCTCGGCGATGCGGCGGTGGGGGCGCCGCAGGAGCAAGCCTATCTGCGCAATGCCATCGCCTGCGGCGCGCTGCTGACCGCCGGGCGGCATTTGGTGCGCGGCGATGCAAGGCAGCCTGACCAGCCGATGGAATTCTTCGTCAATTGCGCAACGGCGGCGGCGAGCTTCACCTGTTTCTATTTGCTGTTGTGCGGCGCAGGTGTCGGGCGCGCCTATGATGATGGGCTATGTGTTGTGGATTGGCGCCGCGCGCCGCGCCTGTTTTTCCAGCTTGCCGCGATGCATGCGGATGTTGCGCGGGCCGATGCAGCAATGCGTGCGGCCTTGGCGGAAACCGCACCGGATCATGCGCGGCGCTTCGTGATCCCCGATAGCCGCGAAGGCTGGGCCGAGGCTTTGGAAATCCTGGAAGCCATGGCGCATGCCGGGCAATCAGATTGCGCGCTGGTGCTGGATTTTTCCGCCATTCGGCCACAAGGCCAGCCAATTCGCGGCTTGGGTGGGCGCGCGGCGCCAGGGCCTTTGCCCTTGCTGGCAGCTTTTATTGCGCTGCGGGCGCAGGTGATCCAGTCACAACAGGCCATGCCGCTTTGGGAACAGGCTTTGCGCGTGGATGACATCATGGCGCAGGCGGTGATTTATGGCGGGCTGCGGCGCGCGGCGCGCATGGCAGCGAAAACCTGGCGCGACACGGATGCGCCGCGCTTCGCCACCGGGCTTGCGCTGCCAGGTGGCGCGGGCGCGGCCTATGCACTTTTGGTGGATGCCGATTTCTGGGCGCGGCTTGGCCCGCGCGCCAAGGGAGCTGAACCGCTGACGCGCCACGCCCACGCGGTATTTGATGCGGCGATTAGCGCCATCCATGCGCGCGGTGAGCCAGGCTTCATCAATGCTGATCGTCTGGCGCCAAGTGCGGCGCATGATCCGCCCCTGCCGATTGGCTCCGCGCGTTTTCCGGCGCGTGAAGGCGCCGCACTGGTCGCTGATATTGGGCGACGCGCCAATGGCATGGCATGGCGCAGCATCACCAATCCTTGTGGAGAAGTAGCGCTGCCGGTCACGGGTGGGTTTTGCGTGGTGGCGGATGTGGCGCCCTTGCTTGCTTGCCCGTTGCCGCTTGAAGAAGTGTCCCCCGGCGCGCTGCCCGCGGATGTCGCCACCGCTTGGGATAGGCGTGTGGCAGAGGCGATCCGGCTTGGGGTGCGCTTCCTGATCCGCATCAACCGCATGCAGGGTATTTATGATGCCGAAATCCGCGCGAGCAATCGCATCGGCATCGGGCTTACCGGCATTTTCGAATGGGCCTGGCTGCGATTCGCGCTTGGGTTTGACGCGCTGATCGCACCGCATGGCGCGCCGGACTTTTGGCGCGCCATGGCGCGGCTTTCCGCTGTGGCGAAACGCGAGGCGCAGGATTATGCGCGCGCCCTTGGCATGGCGGCGCCGGCCACCGTTACCACCATCAAGCCGGCCGGCACCACTTCCTTGCTGTTCGGGTTGAGTGCCGGCGCGCATCCGCCCCCGGCGGCGCAATATCTGCGCTGGGTGCGCTATGATGATGCGGCAGCAGCAGCGGCATTGATGCGCGCGGGCAATCCTTCGCGGCGGCGTGCTTCCAGTGTCTTGATCGGCTTCCCGACCGAGGCGCTATTGGCAAGGCTTGGTCAGCAGGCCGGGCTGATCACGGCGGGCGAGGCATCACTTGCGGCGCAATATCGCTGGATCGCCTTGCTGGAACGCCATTGGATCGGTGCGCAGCAGGGCAATCAGGTTTCCTGCACGCTGAATTTCGATGCAGATGCCGTGGACTTGCCGGAATTGCGGCGCCTGTTGCGGCGCCATCAGCCAAAGCTGTGTGCCGCTTCCTTGCTGCCGCGCCGCGCTGAATGCGTGATGGAAACAGGCACGATGCCGGAAGAACCCATCAGCGCCAAGACCTATGCGGCGCTGATGGGAGCAGGATGATTTGAGGTGAGGCCTTTTCAGCCCCGATCCTTGCGGGACGCAAAGCCACTGGCCGAACCCTTCCGCCAATTTGCAAATTTCGGCAATTCCAGCGCGACACCACGATGGTCGCAAGGGATGACATTGGTCGCCGGGATATCGGTGACCATGGCAAGCGCCACACCGCGCGGGCGCGAAAAACCCGCCAGCAGGATATCCAGCCTGCCCTTGTCTGAAATACTGCGAATCTTGCCCCATTCACCGGCCTGGGCGGTGGGCGCGGGCCCGGCCTCGGCCCTGGTGAGGCGTACCAGATCGCCGACTTCAAGGATCGGGATGGGGCGCCCATCCTCGCGGTATTCCAATTTCATCGCTGCCAATCACTCAACCCCAAAGGATCAAGCCCCTTAGAAGAATTCGTTCGAAGCGGTCGATAATTACGCTCCTGTTTGGCACGAATTCACCTGGTCCGGCAATGTGTATCCGGCTGATCAAGCGTAGAAAACGCCGAGCAAACGCGGCTTTCAGCACCCGCAGCCAAGCGGCGTACCGGCGCGGCCTTCAAGCCCCGCGGTCTGGTAGCCATCGCGCTTCCACCAATCCAAGCCACCGATCAATTCGCGCACCTGAAAGCCGAGCGTCAGCAATTTCAGCGCGGTCTTGGTTGAAGCGTTGCAGCCAATGCCATCGCAATAGCAGACATAGGTCTTTGACTTGTCCAAAGCCTCGGTGCTGAGGGTGCAAATTCCCCGATGCGGCAGGTTGATGGCGCCCGGGATATGTTCCTGCGCAAAGGCAGCTTCTGACCGGCCATCCACCACCACGAAGGGTTCACCATTGCTGATTGCAACATGCAGGTCCCAGGAATCCATCTCATACGCCAGCTTTCTTTGATAATGGCGCAGTTGGTCCAGGTTCATGGCGGCGCCTATTCCGCCGCGATGGCCGGCGCTTCGCGCATCGGCACCGGCAGATATTGCGCATATTCCCTCGGCACCACATGCCAGAAGCGCCCGCGTTCTGTCGCCCATTCATTCAACAGCCGCGCCGCAAAACGGCTGCCGGTTTCCGCCACATGGCGCGCGATCAGATCACGCAAAGCTGCTTCCCAATACGGATGCGCGAGGCGTGACCAGAGCAGTGTTTCCGGATTGATGCGCTTTTCGAAACTGCCATCCGCATCATAAACAAAAGCCTGACCGCCGGTGAAACCGGCGCCGTAATTATCGCCAACCGCGCCCAGGATCACCACCGTGCCGCCGGTCATGTATTCGCAGCCATTGGCGCCGCAGCCTTCCACCACGGCAATGGCGCCGGAATTGCGCACGGCGAAACGCTCACCTGCCTGGCCAGCGGCGAAAAGCTCCCCGGCGGTGGCGCCATAGAGCACCGTATTGCCGATGATGGTGTTTTCATTCCAGATGATCGCGGAAGAAGGCGCGGGCCGCACCACAATGGAAGCGCCGGAAAGCCCCTTGCCGACATAATCATTGGCATCGCCAAAAACTTCCAGCTTCAAGCCGCGCACGCCAAAGGCGCCGAGTGATTGTCCGGCACTGCCGCGCAGCCGCACGGTCAAATGCCCGGCTTGCAGCCCTGTCATGCCAAATTGCCGCACGATGCGCGATGATACCTTGGTGCCGATGGCACGATGCGTGTTGCGGATATTGTATTGCAACTGCATCTTCTCGCCATGGCGGAACAGCGCATCCGCATCGCGGCTCATCTCCGCATCCAAAGTCTCCGGCACCTCATTGCGACCTTCCAGGGTGCAATAGGCGGGGAAGGGGCCAGCATCGGCCTGCACCAGCAACGGGTTGAGATCGAGGTCGTCCAAATCCTCAGACCCGCGGCTGACCTGTTGCAGCAGGTCAGTGCGGCCAATCACATCGGTCAGCTTACGCATGCCGAGGCTGGCCAGAATTTCGCGCACTTCTTCCGCGACGAAGGAGAAAAGATTGATCACCTTCTCAGGGCTGCCGGCGAATTTGGCGCGCAACGCCTCATCCTGCGTGCAGACGCCAACCGGGCAGGTATTGGAATGGCATTGGCGGACCATGATGCAGCCCATCGCCACCAGGGATGCCGTGCCGATGCCAAACTCCTCGGCGCCCAGCATGGCGGCAATCACCACATCACGCCCGGTCTTGATGCCGCCATCGGTGCGCAGTTTTACGCGGTGCCTCAAGCGATTGAGCAGCAAAACCTGATGCGTCTCCGACAGCCCCATTTCCCAAGGCAGGCCGGCATATTTGATGGAGGATTGCGGCGAAGCACCCGTGCCGCCGGAATGGCCGGAGACCAGAATCGCATCCGCCTTGGCCTTCGCCACACCCGCGGCAATCGTGCCAATGCCCGAACGGCTGACCAGCTTCACGCAAACCGTCGCATCCGGGTTGATCTGCTTCAGATCATAAATGAGCTGCGCCAGGTCTTCGATGGAATAGATGTCATGATGCGGCGGCGGGCTGATCAGCATGACGCCCGGTGTGGAATGGCGCAGCTTCGCAATCAGCCCTGTCACCTTGAAGCCAGGCAATTGCCCACCCTCACCAGGCTTCGCACCTTGCGCCACCTTGATTTCGATTTCGCGGCAATTATTGAGGTATTCGGCGGTCACGCCAAAACGGCCAGAGGCAATCTGCTTGATCGCGGAATTGGCGTTATCGCCATTGGCGCGCGGCTTGGCGCGGGCGGGGTCTTCGCCGCCTTCACCGGAATCGCTCCGCGCGCCAATGCGGTTCATGGCGATGGAAAGCGTCTCATGCGCCTCAGGGCTGAGCGCGCCGAGTGAAATCCCCGGCGCCACAAGCCGCTTGCGGATTTCCGTGATGCTTTCCACTTCCTCCAAGGCAATCGGCGTGCGGCCTTCCAGTCGGAAATCGAGCAAATCGCGCAAGGCAACCGGCGGCAGGCGGCGCACGGCATCGGAATAGCGCTTGAAGGTTTGGTAGCTTTCGGATTCCACCGCGCTTTGCAGCGTGTGGATCAGCGTGCCGTCGAAAGCATGCGCTTCGCCACGGCGCCGCAGCTTGTAAAGCCCGCCAATCGGCAGCGTTACCGCCCCTTCCGCCCAAGCCTTGCTGTGCAAGGCAAGCACGCGCCGCGCAATGCCGGAAAGCCCAATGCCGGAAATGCGCGAAGGCGTGCCGGGGAAAAACTCCGCGACCAGCGCGCGGGAAAGGCCGATGGCTTCGAAATTCATGCCGCCGCGATAGGATGACAAAACGCCAATCCCCATCTTGGACATGATCTTGAGCAGGCCCTTATCTACCGCCTTCTTGTAGCGCCCAACCGCTTCCCGCAGAGACATGGCGCCGAACAAGCCGCGCCGATGCCGATCCGCGATGCTTTCCTGCGCCAGATAGGCATTAACCGTGGTGGCACCCGCACCAATCAGCACCGCGACATAATGCACATCAAGGCTTTCCGCGACGCGGACATTGAGCGAGGTGAAGGTGCGCAGCCCATTCTTCACAAGATGCGTCTGCACCGCGCCGACAGAAAGGATCATGGGAATCACGGCGCGTTCGGCGCATTGCGCCTCATCCGTCAGGATCACATGGGCGCAGCCGGACCGCACGCCTTCTTCGGCTTCGCGGCGGATGCGTTCAATATGGCGGCGCAACCCCGCTTCGCCTTCCGCGACCGGAAAGGTGCAATCCACCACGCAGGCCGTCGCACCCATATAGGCGCGCATGGCGTCAAACTCAGCATTGGACAGCACAGGGCTATCCAACATCAGCATGTCGCACTGGGTTGGGTCTTCATCCAGGATATTGCCGAGATTGCCGAGCCGCGTTTTCAGCGTCATCACCCGCGTCTCACGCAGACTATCAATCGGTGGATTGGTCACCTGGCTGAAGGCCTGGCGGAAGAAATGATGCAGGCCGCGATATTGGTCTGACAGCACGGCGATGGGCGTATCATCACCCATGGAACCCACCGCCTCATTGGCGTCTTCCACCATGGGGTGGAGGATGGATTCCAATTCTTCCAAGGTATAGCCGACAGAAAGCTGACGGCGGCGCAAATCCTCACCGGTCAGATTGGCGCGTTCATCGGCTTCGGCCTTCACAATCTCATCAATGCGCGTAGTGCGCTCGGTCCATTGGCCGAAGGGCTTGCGCGCGGAAATCAAATCCTTCAGCGCCGTATCTTCAAAGAAGTGGCCTTCATCCAGATCAACGCCGATACATTGACCAGGGCCGACGCGACCCTTTTTCGCCACCTGATCCTCGGCGATTTTCACCATGCCAGTCTCGGACCCGACAATCAGCAAATCGGATTGCGTGATGGTATAGCGCAAGGGACGCAAGCCATTGCGATCCAGCCCTGCAACCACCCAGCGCCCATCGGTGGCGCAAATTGCCGCCGGGCCATCCCAGGGTTCCATGACGGCATTGCAGTACAGGAAAAGATCACGATGCGCGGGCGGCATGGTGGCGTTATTGCCAAGACTTTCCGGAATCAGTAGCGCCTTGGCCATGGGCGCATCGCGGCCCGCGCGCACCAGCAATTCGAACACGTTATCAAGCGTGGCGGTATCAGAACCACCCGCCTGCACTACGGGCTTGATATCCTCCATGAAGGGATCAAGCAGCGGGTGGGAAAGCCGCGTCTCGTGCGACTTCATCCAATTCACATTGCCATGCAGCGTATTGATTTCGCCATTATGCGCCAGCGTGCGGAAAGGCTGCGCCAGGCGCCAGGTGGGGAAGGTATTGGTGGAATAACGCTGATGATAAATGGCAAAGCGGCTGACGAAACGCTCATCCAGCAAATCCGGATAGAATTCCGTCAGCGCTTCCGCGAGGAACATGCCCTTGTAGATGATGGACCGCGCAGAGAGCGAACACAGATAAAGCTCCGCAATCTGCGCCGCGATGGCCTGCTTTTCGATCCGGCGACGGATGACATACATATCGCGTTCAACCGTGCCGATATCGCGCTGTTCCGGGTCATGGATCAGGATTTGCTCGATCTCGGGCCGGGTTGCATTGGCCTTTTCACCGATGCAGGCGACATTGATCGGCACTTGCCGCCAGCCATAAATCGCGTAGCCGGCATTGAGGATTTCCGTTTCCACAATCTGCCGGCAGCGTTCCTGCGCGCCGAGATCGGATTTCGGCAAAAACACCTGGCCGACCGCAATGCGCCCGGGGCGGAGCCGATCACCGCCGCGTTCCACCACGGCAGCGAAGAAATCCTGAGGGATTTCGATATGGATGCCCGCACCGTCGCCGGTCTTGCCATCAGCATCCACCGCACCGCGATGCCAAACGGCACGCAGAGCATCAATACCGGCCTGCACAACCTCTCGCCGCGGCTTGCCATCCAGCGCGGCGACAAGGCCAACACCGCAGGCATCATGTTCGGTCAGGTCCAGATGCGCCTCACGCGAAAGGCGCGCGGCTTCAGCGCGCATCAGGGCGATGTCTTGTTCGATATTGTTCATCATCATCACTCCGCCGCGACGGCCATGCCTGCATGGCCCGCGTCAATGAAAGCCGCGATCTGTTCCGCCACATCGCGGCCATCGCGAATGCCCCAGACCACCAGCGAAGCCCCGCGCACAATATCGCCGGCGGCGAAAACGCCAGGCAGCGCGGTCATCATGCTGCGATGATCCACCTTCAGCGTGCCCCAGCGCGTGACGGCAAGCGCGGGTTCTTCAAACATCACCGGCAAATCTTCCGGGTCAAAACCCAGCGCCTTGATCACCAGATCGGCCTTCAAGGTGAAATCACTGCCGGCAATGGCTTCCACCTGCTGCCGGCCCGTCGCATCCGGCAGGCCCAAATGCATCCGCACGGCGCGCACCGCTGCGACCTTCGCCTTGCCTTCAAAACCCTCCGGCGCGGCGAGCCATTCGAAGCGCACGCCTTCTTCTTCGGCATTATACACTTCGCGCATGGAACCAGGCATATTCGCCTTGTCACGCCGATAAAGGCAGGTGACGGAAGCAGCACCCTGGCGCGTTGCGGTGCGCACGCAATCCATCGCGGTATCGCCGCCGCCAATCACCACCACATGGCGGCCTTCGGCATTCAGCGCACCGGAATCAAATTCGGGCACTGCATCGCCCAGGCCCTTGCGGTTGGACGCGATCAGATAATCCAGCGCCGCCACCACGCCGGGCAGGTCAGCACCCGGCACCGTAATATCGCGCGCCTTATAGACGCCGGTCGCAATCAGCACCGCGGCATGTTTGCGGCGCAGCTCGGCCAACGAAATATCGCGCCCCACCGCGCAATTCAGCCGAAATTCAATGCCGCCTTCGGCATATTGCTGCCAGCGCCGCAGCACCACATCCTTTTCCAGCTTGAAATTCGGGATGCCATAAATCATCAGCCCGCCGGCGCGGTCATGCCGATCATAAATCACCACCTGAAAGCCCAACACGCGCAGCCGTTCAGCTGCCGCCATGCCGGCGGGGCCGGCGCCGATAATGCCGATGCTCTCCGCGCGTTCACGCACGGGCTTGGGCGGCTTCACCCAGCCATTCTCCCAGGCCGTATCGGTGATGTATTTCTCCACCGCGCCAATCGTGACCGAATTGAACCCCTTTTCGATCACGCAATTGCCTTCGCACAGCCGATCCTGAGGGCAAACGCGGCCGCAAATCTCGGGGAAGTTATTGGTGGCGGACGCCACCTCATAGGCTTCTTCAAGCCGGCCCTCGGCGGTCAGCTTCAGCCAATCCGGGATGTTGTTGTTGAGCGGGCAATGCACCTGGCAGAAGGGCACGCCGCATTGCGAACAGCGGGATGCCTGCTCCGAGGCCGCTTCAGCAACGAAGGGGCGATAGACCTCGGCCCAATCGGCGCGGCGGTCGGTCGCTTTCCGCTTATCCGGCTGGTGCTGCGCCAAGCGCACGAATTGCAGCATTTTCTCGGCCATTGGGGGGAGGTCCTTGGTCGCGGTTGAGCCCGAAGCCGCCCCATAACCAAAGCCTATCGCCAAAGCGAGTCTTTTTTGCGCGATAAGGACAGAATTTATGACCTAATTCGGCTTTACTTTCGATTCAACCCTGAAGCCAACCACTATTTACCACATACTTATGTCCGTTTCGGCCCTTTAGGCCGCTACCCTCGCCCGCTGCCCGCCCTGGCGAAACCGCGCCAGATAGCCGGGCACAATCGCCTCCACCGCCTTGGGTTCAATGCCAAGTGCCTGAAATCCCAAAGCATTGGGGGAAACCACATTATCCTTGCCGAGCAAGATCAGCTGATCCCGCGTCAGCGGCGGCGTGGGCAGCAATTCTCCAAGCCGGGCTTGCAGGCGCACGAAGCCCTCGGGCAGCGCAATCATCGGGCGGTGGCGGCCCGTGACATCCAAGATATAGCGCAGCACTTGGCGCATGCTCATCACGCGCGGGCCGCCCAATTCGAAGACCTTGCCGGCAGCGGATGGGTCCGCCAGCGCCGCCATGGCGGCATCCGCCACATCGCCCACATAAACCGGCTGAAAGCGTGTTTCGCCCGCCACCACCGGCATGAAGGGCAGCATGGCGGCAAGGCCCGCGAAGCGGTTGAAGAATTGATCATCCGGGCCAAACACCACGGAAGGGCGCAGAATGATGGCGCTTGGGAAGGCCGCCAGCACCGCCGCTTCGCCGGCTGCCTTGGTCTGCGCGTAAAGGCTCGGGCTGTTGGCATCCGCGCCAATCGCGGAAAGATGCAGGAATTGCTTGGCCCCCGCCGCCGCGGCCAGGCGCGCGACGCGCCCGGCCCCTTCGGCCTGGATGCGCTGGAAATCCCCGGCGCGGCTTTCGAACAGAATGCCGACCAGGTTGATGACCAGATCAGCCCCGGCAATGGCCCGCGCGCAGGAAGCCTCATGCGTTACCGAGGCCGATATCGGGGTGATCTGCCCCACACCCCCCATGGTGCAAAGCCGCGCGGCGCGTTCCGTATCCCGGCCCGCGATGCGGATGCTGTGCCCCGCCGCCGCCAGGCGCTGCACGATATGGCGCCCGATAAAGCCGCCGCCGCCGAAAACTGTCACAAGCATTGCACCCACCCTTGCCTATCCACGCCCCATATGGGCGTGCAGGCTCAGGCGGAAAGGATGCCCACTGCGAGGCCGATCAGCATATTCAACAGGATCGAGGCCAAAACGGCAGAAAAGCCCAGCATCCGCGCCTTCACCTGCGCCACGGGAAACAGCCTCTGCGCGCCATCGTAAAACAAATAGAGCGTGTAAAGCGCCCCGATCAGTGCCAGAAACCCACCCAGGGAGGGCACGATCAGCGCAAGCCCACCCAACCAGGCGCCAGTTGGCGCAAAGGCGGCCAGCTTCATGCCAGCTTCGCTATCCGCAGTGGCGCCAAACCGCGCGGCCAAGGGCGGCATGATCTTGCCCATGATCAGCACGCTAACCACCGCAATGGCGTAGCTGATCGCCAATTCACCGAAATTCGGCAGATTCCCCCCAAGAAAGGTGCCAATGGCGCTGGCAATGGAAGGAATGGCGGCCAAGGGCAGCACATAACCGGCGAAAACGCCGCCAAGCGTCATGGGTTCCGCGGCAATCGCGTCCCAGGTCTTGCCGGGTTCCACCAAAAGGCCCTTGGCTTTGGCGATCATGCTCATGCGGTTGGCTCCCCCCTTTGCGCGGGGCGATATTGCGCTGGCCTTTCGCCGAGGAGCAAGCGCGATGGTGGCAGGCAGGCGCCGCTTCTGTCAGTTTCAAGCCATGGCCGATTCGCTTCCCCGCTGGCGCGACAAGCGCTTCCTTGTGCTGCTCGCACTTGGCTTTGCGGCCGGCGTGCCGCTGCCGCTTTCGGCCTTCACGCTCCGGCAATGGCTGGCGGAATCCAACCTATCACTCGCCGCCATCGGTTTCACGGCGCTGATTGGGCTGTCCTATTCGCTGAAATTCCTCTGGTCGCCGCTGATGGACCATAGCGCGCCGCCGTTCTTCCGCGCGCTTGGGCGAAGGCGCGGCTGGCTGCTTTCCATCCAAATCCCGCTGATTGGTGCCATTATCGCGCTTGGCCAGACCAATCCGGCGCTGAACCTAAGCGCGACGGTCGCGGTGGCGGTCCTGGTCGCGTTTCTTTCCGCCAGCCAGGATATTGTGATTGACGCCTTTCGTATCGAAAGCCTGGAAGAAGCGGATCAAGGCTATGGGCTGGCCTGCTATGTCTGGGGCTATCGCGGCGCGCTTTTGGCGGCGACGGCGGGCGCGCTCGCCATGGCGGAATTCGCCGGCTGGGCTTTTGCGTTTGCGGGATGCGCCGCCATGGTCGGGCTTGGCGTGCTTGCCGTGCTTTGGGCGGCCGAACCCGAACGCCAAGCCGGCGCCGCGCCTGAAGGCTGGGCCGCGCGGCTGCGCTATGCGGTGATTGATCCCTTCGCGGATTTCATCCGCCGGCGCTATTGGTTCGCGATCCTCGCCTTCGTTGCGCTGTTCAAGCTGGGCGAGGCGCTTGCCGGCATCATGACCGCGCCCTTTTACCGCCAGCTAGGCTTCA
>JBIIIE010000114.1:0-8353 GCA_044235135.1 Roseomonas sp.
GGGATCAGCTTATGTTCCCTGGCAGACCCGCAACCCAGGTTCCGGTAGAAGAAACGCCGCGCCAGGCCATGCGAGCGCTTGACCGCGCGTGAGGCCGGCAGATCAGCCGGCCTTCAGGCTTTCATAAACCACCATGGCATGGCCCTTATGGGTAAAGCCGCTCGAAGGGCGCATGCCGATATCTTCCATGACCTCGCGCGACGCCGCATTGGTCTCCCGCGCCACGGCGATGATGCGCGAAAGCCCCGCCGCATGGCCGAAATCCAGCGCAGCACGGGCCGCTTCCCGCGCATAACCCTTGCCGCGACATTCCGGCCACAGCGCATAGCGGAGCGCAACCCCACGGCCATCGGGGCGTTCCATCAGGCCGCAAATGCCCAGAAACTCGCCACTACCGCGCACAAAGACAGACCAGGTACCATAACCCCGCACTGCCCAGAAATCGATATCATCTTCCAATTCTTCCCGCGTGCGTTCGGCGCTGCGTGTCCCATGCAGCATGAAGCCAAAGACGCGTTCATCCGCCTTCAGGCGAATAAGGTCAGGCAATTGCTCCGGCGCCGGCGGCAGCAAAGAAAGCCGCGCGGTGGTAATCCCGCGCGGCGTATGCAGCGCGCCAAGGGCTTGGCTCACCGCTGCAAGGGCCGGTATTTGATGCGGTGCGGTTCCGTCGCATCCGCGCCAAGGCGCCGGCGCTTGTCTTCTTCATAGGATTGGAAATTGCCCTCAAACCATTCCACATGGCTATCGCCTTCGAAGGCCAGGATATGTGTGGCAAGCCGGTCCAGAAAGAAGCGGTCGTGGCTGATGATCACCGCGCAGCCCGCGAAATCCATCAGCGCTTCTTCCAAAGACCGGAGTGTGTCCACATCCAAATCATTGGTCGGTTCGTCAAGCAGGATGACATTGTGTTCGCGCTTCAACATCTTCGCCAGATGCACGCGATTGCGTTCACCGCCTGACAGCACGCCAACGCGCTTTTGCTGATCGCCGCCCTTGAAATTGAAGGCCGCAACATAGGCACGCGAAGGGACACTCCGCTTGCCGATGGTGATCATATCCATCCCGTCCGAGATTTCTTCCCAGACCGTGCGCGTATCATTCAGGCTGTCGCGGCTTTGATCCACATAGCCAAGCTGCACACTATCGCCCACCACAAGGCTGCCTGAGTCAGGCTTTTCGCCACCGGTGATCATCTTGAACAGCGTGGATTTACCCGCGCCATTGGGGCCGATCACGCCGACAATGCCGCCCGGCGGCAGCTTGAAGGAGAGATTGTCAATCAGCAGCCGATCACCAAAACCCTTGGACAGGTTCTCGGCCACAATGACGGTATTGCCGAGCCTTGGCGCGGGCGGGATGGTGATTTCGGTGGGGTCCGGTGCCTTTTCCTGGCTGCGACGGAGCAAATCCTCATAGGCCGCAATACGCGCCTTGGATTTCGCCTGCCGTGCTGCCGGCGAACGCCCGATCCATTCCTGTTCTTCGGCCAATTGCCGCTGGCGCGCGGTTTCTTCGCGTTCTTCCTGCGACAGCCGCTTGCGCTTGGCTTCCAGATAGGCGGAGTAATTGCCCTCATAAGGAATGCCCCGGCCACGATCCACTTCCAGAATCCAGCCGGTGACATTGTCCAGGAAGTAGCGATCATGCGTCACGATCAGCACCGCGCCTTGGTATTCGCGCAGCGTCTTTTCCAGCCAGGAAACGCTTTCCGCATCCAAATGGTTGGTCGGTTCGTCGAGCAACAGCAGATCAGGCTTTTCCAGAAGCAGCCGGCAAAGCGCCACGCGGCGACGTTCACCACCCGAAAGATGCGTCACCGCGCTATCGGCTGGCGGGCAGCGCAGCGCGTCCAGCGCGATGTCAACCTGCCGGTCAATTTCCCAGCCATTCACCGCGTCAATCTTTTCCTGCAATTCCGCCTGTTCGGCCAGCAGGTTGTTCATCTCATCTTCGCTCATTTCCTCGGCGAATTTTTCGGAGATTTCATTGAAGCGCGCGAGGTTGGCGGAAAGCTCGGCAAAGGCCGCGCGCACATTCTCGCCCACCGTCATATTGGGGTCGAGCTGCGGTTCCTGCGGCAGGTAGCCAACCTTGGCCCCTTCCGCTGCCCAGGCTTCACCGCCGAAATCCCTGTCCTGCCCAGCCATGATGCGCATGAGCGTGGATTTGCCCGCGCCATTCGGGCCCAGCACGCCGATCTTGGCGGTGGGCAGGAAGGACAGCGTGATGCCCTTGAAGACCTCTCGCCCGCCCGGATAGGACTTGGTGAGGTTCTTCATGACATAGACATATTGATAGGCAGCCATGGGGCGGGGGACCTGATGCGGTTAGGGGGTTTCGAAGGTCGCTCATAGAACAGTTTGCGCCCGGGTGAAATCGGGGCGCCGGGCCTATTCCGGTTCCGCGATCCGGTTGAGGCTGCCGCGCAGCCGATCAAGCAGACGGAAAAGCTGCACAGATTCCTCGGTTGAGAAATCGGCCAGCGCCGCCTGGTAATAGGCGCGAATGGCCGGCCCCATCGCCGCCCATTGCCGGTTGCCTTCTTCTGTCAGGCGCACATGCCGAAGCCGCCCATCGCCGCCGGCGCGGAGCCTCTCCACAAGGCCCGCCGCCACAAGCCGATCAATCACGGCAGTCAAATTCTGCCGGCTCACCATCAGGAAGGCGATCAATTCCTTCACTGTCAGCCCGGAGTCTCGGCTGGCCGGGCGGGCCAGCGCGCCCATTACCGCCCATTGCTGGGTGGTGGCGCCAAAGCCCGCAACCGCCCGCGTCCCGGTTTTGTGCAGCAGGTTAGACGCCTGATAAAGCCTGAGAAATAGCCGGTTTGCCACATCAAAACGGGCTGCGTCGTCCTCGCGCGCGGCGGGGCTTTCGGGGGTGGCGATGGATAATTGCATCAATAGCTTGCCATTTCAGATTTAATATATCATAGTATTGCTATTCTGGTCATGCCAGTCAAATCTTGCTTGAACCGAATCAGGGGGAAATATGCGCGGCCTTCAGAACAAAACGGTCATCGTCACCGGTGGCGGCGGCGGTATTGGCGGGGCCACCTGCCGGCGCTTTGGCGAAGCAGGCAGCCGCGTGGCGGTGTTCGACATCAATGCCGAAAGCGCTGCTGAAACTGCCGCCGATATCACCAAGGCCGGCGGCGTCGCGCAGGCCTTTCGCTGTGACATCACGGATCATGAAGGCGTCAAGGCGGCCGTTGCGGCGGCGGAAGCCGCACTCGGGCCCATCAGCATACTGGTGAACAATGCGGGCTGGGACGTATTTCGCCTGTTCAAGGATACGACGCCCGCAGATTGGCAGAAGCTCATCGCGATCAACCTCACGGGCGCGCTCAATATGCATCACGCGGTGCTGCCTGGCATGCTGGAACGTCGGCATGGGCGGATTGTGAATATCGCTTCCGATGCCGCGCGTGTCGGTTCGTCTGGTGAGGCGGTTTACGCCGCCTGCAAGGCGGGCCTGGTTGGGTTTTCCAAGACCATCGCACGTGAACATGCGCGCCATGGCATTACCGTGAATGTGGTCTGCCCCGGTGCAACCAACACCGCGCTTTTCGCTGATTACAAAAGGGGCGCCGGCAATCCGGAAAAGCTGGAAGAAGCCTTCCGTCGCGCAACCCCCATGGGCCGGATCGGCGAACCGGATGATCTACCCGGCGCCATCCTGTTTTTCGCGAGCGACGATGCTGCCTATATCACCGGCCAGGTGCTGAGTGTCTCTGGCGGCTTGACCATGGCGGGCTGAGGGAAAGCATCATGACCTATCAGGATATTTTGTTCGAAGCGCGCGATGGCGTTGCGACCATCACCATCAATCGCCCGCAGGTGATGAATGCCTTTCGTGGCCAGACCTGCGAAGAATTGATCCATGCGCTGAACCGCGCCGGCTGGGACAAGGCCATTGGGGTGATAGTGCTGACGGGTGCCGGCGATCGCGCCTTTTGCACGGGCGGCGATCAAAGCGCGCATGATGGGCAATATGATGGCCGCGGCATGATCGGCCTGCCGGTTGAGGAGTTGCAAAGCCTGATCCGCGATGTGCCGAAGCCGGTGATTGCGCGCGTGCAGGGCTATGCGATTGGCGGTGGCAATGTGCTGGCCACACTTTGTGACCTGACCATCGCTTCCGAAAAGGCGCAATTCGGTCAGGTGGGGCCGAAGGTGGGTTCGGTTGATCCGGGTTTCGGCACGGCTTATCTGGCGCGCATCGTGGGTGAGAAAAAGGCGCGCGAGATCTGGTATCTCTGCCGCCGCTACACAGCCGCCGAGGCTGAGCGCATGGGCCTTGTGAATGTTGTGGTGCCACACGACCAATTGGATGCGGAAGTGGCGCGTTGGTGCGCGGAAATCCTGGAACGCAGCCCAACCGCCATTGCCATCGCCAAGCGTTCCTTCAATGCGGATAGCGAGAATATTCGGGGCATCAGCGGCATGGGGATGCAGGCGCTGACCATGTATTACGCAAGCGAGGAATCGAAGGAAGGCGTGCGTGCCTTCAACGAAAAGCGCAAGCCCGATTTCCGCAAATATCAGAAATAGGCCCGCCATGACCCGCCCGCTGACGGAAGACCAACGCGCCTTTCAGGAAACTGCTGAGCGCTTCACGCGCGAAAAAATCGCACCCTTCTATATGGCCCGAGAGAAAGACGGGCGAGTGGATCGTGCCCTGGTGCGCGATATGGGCGCGCTTGGGCTGATTGGCGCGGATTTGCCGGAACGTTATGGTGGGCTTGGCGAAAGCAGCGTCACGGCGGGCCTCGCGATTGAAGCTTTGGCCTATGGCGACATCAATGTTTCCTATATTCCGCTGCTTGCTTCGCTGAATGGCCAGATCATCGCGCGCCATGCCGCGCCGGAACTCGCCAGTGCCTGGATACCGCGCATTGTCTCGGGTGAGGCGCTGTTCTGCATTGCGCTGACCGAACCGCGCGGCGGGTCTGATGCAGCGAATCTCGCGCTTTCCGCGCGGCACGATGGGGATAGCTATATCATCAAGGGGGAAAAATCCTCGATCAGCATGGCGGATCAGGCGGATGCGGCGGTGGTCTTTGCCCGCACCGGGCCTGTTGAAGCCGGCGCGCGTGGTGTCTCCGCCTTTCTGGTGCCCATGGACACGCCCGGCATCAGCACCACGCGCTTCAAGGATTTGGGCAGCCACGCCATTGGTCGCGGTTCGATCTTTTTCGATGAGGTGCGTATCCCCGCGAGCCACCGGCTTGCGGAAGAAGGCATGGGCTTTGTCCAGGTGATGCAGGGTTTCGATTACAGCCGCGCCTTGATTGGCCTGCAATGCTGCGCGGCAGCGCAGGCATCGCTTGATGAAAGCTGGTCCTATATCACGGAACGGCAGGCCTTTGGCGCGCCGCTCGCGCAATATCAGGGCGTGAGTTTTCCCCTGGCGGAAGGTGAAGGCATGATCGCCGCCATTCGCCAGCTTTGCTACCATACGCTGCGCCTGCGTGATGCGGATGAGGCGCATACGTCAGAAGCCGCCATGTGCAAATGGCTTGGCCCCAAAACCGCAGTGGATGTGATCCATCAATGCCTGCTGACGCATGGGCATTATGGCTGGTCGCTTGATCTGCCGCATCAGCAGCGCCTGCGCGATGTGATGGGCCTGGAGATCGGCGATGGCACCGCACAAATCATGAAGCTGATCGTGGCGCGCGAAAAGGCGGGCCGCGTTGCTGTGCAATATGCCCGCAAGGGGTGAAGCGGAAGGGCGCAGAGACGCTCGCTACAAGATCAGGAGGATTACATGACAATCCAGGGCAATGATATCGCCATTCGCGGCCCCGCCATGCGTGCGCAAGGCTTCTGGCGCGATGAAACGCTGCTGCATCATCTGGATCGCGCCGTGGCGCGCAGCCCTGACAAGACCGCGATTGTTGCCTGCCGGTCTGACCTTGGCAGCGAAACCCGCCTGACCTACGCAGAGATTGATGATCTTTCCAATCGCGTCGCTGCGGGTTTGCGCGCGCATGGGATTGGGCGTGGCGATGTGGTTTCTTTTCAACTGCCGAATTGGTGGGAATTTTCCATCCTGCATCTGGCCTGCCTGAAGCTTGGCGCCATCAGCAACCCGCTGATGGTGATTTTCCGCGAACGCGAATTGCGCTTCATGCTGAGGCTCGCTGAAAGCAAGGTATTGGTGGTGCCGGCAAGTTTCCGTGGCTTTGATTATGCTGCCATGGCGGATAATTTGCGCGCGCATCTGCCGAAGCTCGCGCATGTTTTCGTGGTCGGGCGTGATGGCGCGGATGGTTTTGCGCGCCTGCTTGAACATCCCGCACCAAGCATAGCTTTCACGCCCGCGGATGGCCCTGGGCCTGATGAGGTGATCCAACTGCTTTATACCAGCGGCACCACCGGTGAACCCAAGGGGGTTATGCATAGTTCCAACACCATGCTGTCCAATCTGGAACATTTCGCGGAACGGCTTGGGCTTGGTGGCGATGATGTCATTCACATGCCATCGCCCTTGGCGCATCAGCTTGGCTTCATGTACGGCATTGTGCTGCCCATCATGCTGGGCTGTACTGCGATTTTGCAGGATATCTTCGCCGCCCCCGAAATGGCGCGGCAAATTCGCGATGAAGCCGCCAGCTTCACCATGGGTGCAACACCCTTCCTGAATGACCTGACGGAACATGTCGCGGCAACCGGCCAGGCCACGCCGAGCCTCCGCGTTTTTGTTTCCGCCGGTGCGCCGATTCCGCGCGCGCTGGTGGCTAAGGCGCGGCAAACGCTTGGTGCTGCCATCATCTCCGCCTGGGGCATGTCGGAAAACGGCGCGGTCACCACCACGCGGCTTGATGATGGCGAAGAAAAAGCGACCACGACCGATGGGTGCAAGCTGCCAGGTATTGAGCTTCGCATCGTGGATGCGGGTGGCGCGCTTCTGCCAAGCGGCAGCGAAGGACATTTGCAGGTGCGGGGCTGTTCCAATTTTGTCGGCTATCTGAAGCGCCCGGAACTCAACCCGACCGATCCGGATGGCTGGTTTGATACGGGCGACCTCGCGCGCATGGATGCGGATGGCTATATCCGCATCGCGGGCCGTTCGAAGGACATCATCATCCGCGGCGGCGAGAATATCCCGGTGGTGGAGGTGGAAGGCCTGCTGTTCCGCCACCCCGCCGTGGCGGAGGTCGCGATTGTCGGCTTCCCGGATGCCCGGCTCGGCGAACGCGCCTGCGCCTTCATTCGCCTACGAGATGGCGCGAGCCTGAGCCTTGCTGATGTCACCGCCTATCTGGAAGACCAACGCATGGCGCGGCAATACATGCCGGAAAGGCTGGAAATCCTGAGCGAGCTACCGCGCACGCCAAGCGGCAAGATCCAGAAATTCAAGCTGCGGGAATTGGCGCGCGCCTTCACGCAAGGCTGAGGCCGCCAACGGGGCTTGCAGCCAGGCCGCGCCCGCCGCACCCTTAGGCAAAGATGAGGTAGCGGTGATGAGCATTCCCTTCCTGAAAGAAGACAGCCTGGCCCCAGGCGCGGTGGAACAGACCGCGCCGGGCATTCGCCGGGTGCTGTGCGGCAATCCGGGCCCTTTCACCTATCGCGGCACGAATAGCTGGATCATCGGCCAGGGCGATTCAGTCGCGATTCTCGACCCCGGCCCGGTTGATGCAGCGCATCTGGCGGCGCTTCTGGAAGCGACCAAGGGTGAACGCATTACGCATATCCTTGTATCCCACACGCATCGGGACCATTCACCGGGCGTGGCCGCGCTGAAGGCCGCGACCGGCGCACCCAGCTACGGCTTCGGCCCGCATATGACACCGCCGGAACAGGGCGGCGAAGGCGGCGATCATGATTTCCGCCCGGATGTGATTTTGGCCGATGGCGCCACCGTGGCGGGCAGCGATTGGCGCGTGACGGCTTTGCACACACCGGGGCATTGCGCCAATCATTTGTGTTTCGCGCTTGAGAACACCCATACATCGCGCACGCTGTTCAGCGCGGATCATGTCATGTCCTGGTCCACCAGCGTGGTGAGCCCGCCGGATGGCGATATGGCGGCCTATATGGCTTCCCTCGCGAAGCTTCAGGCGCGCGGCGATGATGAACTCTATCTGCCTGGCCACGGGCCGCCCTTGCCCAACCCGCAGCCCTTCATCGCCGCGCTGGCGGCGCATCGGCGAGAGAGAGAGGCGCGCATTCTGGAAGAACTCCGCCGTGCCGGGCGTGCCCGGGCAGAAGAATTGGTCCCGCCGGTTTATGGTGCCGCGCTTGATGCCAGGCTGATTCCGGCGGCGGCGCGCAGCCTGACCGCGCATTTGATCAAGCTGGCAGCGGAAGGCGCGGTGCGGCAAGAAGCGGGGGTATGG
>JBIIIE010000115.1:0-8290 GCA_044235135.1 Roseomonas sp.
GCAGCCAGCAAGTGCATCTGACCCCCGGCGCGCGTTTGGATGGTGTGTTCGGCATTTGGTATGGCAAGGGACCGGGCGTTGATCGTTCCGGCGATGTGCTGCGCCACGCCAATTCCGCCGGCAGCGCGCCGCTTGGTGGGGTGCTGGCGCTGGCGGGGGATGATCCTTCGTCGAAGTCCTCCACCATCACATCAGGCTGCGAATATGCCTTCATGGATTTGGAAATCCCCATGCTGGACCCTGCCGATGTGGCGGAGGTGTTGGAATATGGGCTGAAGGGCATTGCGCTGAGCCGCTATGCCGGCACCTGGGTTGGCATGAAGTGTGTGGCCGACACCATGGATGCGACCATGACTGTGATGCTGGACCCGGCACTTTACGCCACGCGCGAACCGCAGGGCATGCCAAGCCCGCCGGATGGCGTGCATATCCGCGCCACTGATACGCCGATGCTGCAGGAAGAAAGGCTGCGCCATGTGAAGCTGCCGCGTGCCATTGCCTTTGCGCGGACCAATGGCATTGACCGCATGGTGCTGGATAGCCCCGATGCGCGCTTTGGTATTGTGGTGCGCGGCAAGGCATTCACGGTGTTGCGTCAGGCTTTGGCGGAAGCCGGCATTTCGGAAGATTTCGCCCGCGCCCAGGGTTTGCGCATCTGGAAAGTGGGCCTCGCCTGGCCGCTTGATGCGGAAGCGGCGCGCGCCTTCGCCGAGGGGCTGGATGAGATTCTGGTGATCGAAGATCGCCGTTCTTTCCTGGAATGGCAGTTGCGCGATGCGCTGTTTCACATGGACCGGCGTCCGCGCATTACCGGCAAGCGTGATGAGGCCGGGCGGCCCCTGCTGTCTGATTTGAATGAGCTGGATTCAGCGGCCATTCTGCGCGCGCTATTCGCGCGCCTGCCGCAAGCCTTCCGCACCAATGCCATGCTGGCGCGTATGGCGGCGCTGCAAGCGCTGGCGGAAGGAGACCAAGCGCCGGTGCATGGGCGCGATCCCTATTTCTGCCCGGGCTGCCCGCATAATACCTCAACCCGCGTGCCGGAAGGCAGCCGCGCCTTGGCCGGCATTGGCTGCCATTACCTCGCGCGCTTCATGAATCGGGATACGGATTTCTTCTGCCAAATGGGCGGAGAGGGCTCCGCCTGGATTGGGCAGGAACATTTCACCAGCCAGGAACATATTTTCGCCAATATGGGCGATGGCACCTATGCCCATTCCGGCAGCCTTTCCGTGCGCTTCGCGGTCGCGGCCAATGCCAATATCACCTTCAAAATTCTGGTGAATAGCGCTGTTGCCATGACCGGCGGGCAAACCCCGGAAGGCGAGATTGATGTGCCGCATATCGCCGCGCAATTGCATGGCGAGGGTGTGGGGCGGATCGAAATTGTCTCTGACGATCCGGACCGGCATCGCGGCCATCCTTTGATCCCGGCCACGGTTGGCTTTCATCACCGTTCGCGGCTTGATGCGGTGCAGAAGGAATTGCGCGCGGTGAAGGGCGTGACGGCCATCATCTATGATCAGGAATGCGCGACAGAACGCCGCCGCAAGCGCAAGCGGGATTTGGCGCCGCGTGCCAATCGGCGCATCGCGATCAATCCTCGCATTTGCGAAGATTGCGGCGATTGCTCACGCGCTTCGAATTGTCTGGCGGTGGAGCCGATTGAAACGCCCTTCGGGCGGAAACGCCGCATTGATCAATCCGCCTGTAATCAGGATTTTTCCTGCGTTGAGGGTTTTTGTCCGTCCTTCGTCAGCCTGATCGGCGCGGAACCGGCGCGCCCTGCGGCCATCACCCTACCGCCCTTGCCGCCCGAACCAAGCCTGCCCGCCATTCAGGGTGAGGCATGGAATCTGCTGATCGCCGGAGTGGGCGGGCAGGGCGTTTCTTCCATGGCGGCCATTCTGGCGCAGGCCGCGCATCTGGAAGGCCGGCCCGTGCGCACGCTGGATTTCTTGGGCCTCGCGCAAAAGGGTGGCGGGGTTTATGCGCAGCTCCGTATCGGCCCGGTGGGCGCGGCGGCGGATCAATTATCGGGCGCGCGCATCGCGGCGGGTGAGGCGGATTTGCTGCTCGCCGCTGATATGGTGGTGGCGCATGGCCGCACCGCGCGGCCCTTGCTCGGCCCCGCACGCAGCACGGCGATTGTGAATGCCGATCTGTCCCCGACCGCGCAATTCGTGAAGGATACTGAAACGCGCTACGATAATAGCGCCATGCTGCAAAGCCTGCGCGCCGCCTGCCATGATGCGCTGACCATCCCGGCGCTGTCGCGCGTTGAGCGTGATTTGGGCGATGCGATCTACCTCAATCCCTTCATGCTGGGTTTTGCCTGGCAGCGCGGGCTGGTGCCACTTTCGGCCGAAGCGATTCTGCGCGCCATCGAATTGAATGGCGCGGCGGTGGAACGCAACAAGGGCGCCTTCGCACTTGGCCGCATCGCCGCGACTGAGGCGCCGGAATCGCCGCGCGGGCCGGAAACCTTGGATGAGATGATCGCGCGCTTCACTGAGGATTTGAAGGCCTATCAATCGTCACGTTACGCGCGGCGCTATCAGGATTTTGTCTCACGCATCCGCGCTGCGGAAGCGGCTGCGGTTCCTGGCGAAGAAAGGCTCTCACGCGCCGTGGCGCGGCAGTTTTATCGCCTGATGGCCTATAAGGATGAATATGAAGTGGCGCGGCTGCATAGCCTGCCGGAATGGCGCAGCATGCTGACGCAGGGTTTTACCGGCACGCAGCGCATTGAGATGCATCTTGCCCCGCCGATCATGACCAAGCTGAACCCGGATACGGGCCTGCCCGTGAAACAGGAATTTGGCCCCTGGATGCTGAAGGCGATGGGCTTGCTGCGCCATGGCAAACTCCTGCGCGGCACCTGGCTTGATCCCTTCGCGCGCACTACCGAAAGGCGCGAAGAACGCGCGCTGCCGGGCGAATATCGCGCGGGACTGGAAGCGCTGCTGCCCAGGCTTTCTCCCGAAACCCATGGCGCGATTTGCGATTGGGCGGAAGCCGCTGCCGGCATCAAGGGCTTTGGTCATGTGAAGGCGCGCAACCTTGCTGCCACGCGCGCACGCATGGCCGATATCGCCAAGGGAATCTCAGCATGAATGCCGTTGCCTTCGACCTGCCGGAAGAAACCCGCGCGCTGCAATCGGTCGCACGGGATTTCGCGCGCGATGTGCTGGCACCCAAAGCCCTGCAATGGGACCGCGATCAGCATTTCCCGGTGGCGGAAATGCGCGAAGCGGCGGCGCTTGGCATGGCCGCACTTTATGTGCGCGAAGAATCGGGCGGCGCGGGCCTGACGCGGCTTGATGCGGCGGTGGTGTTTGAAGCACTCGCGACCGGCTGCCCCACCATCAGCGCCTTCATGTCCATCCATAATATGGTCGCCTGGATGATTGACCGCTTCGGCAATGATGCACAGCGCAGCACCTGGTTGCCGAAGCTGATCAGCATGGAAGCGATTGCATCCTATTGCCTGACAGAACCCGGTTCCGGCAGTGATGCGGCAGCGCTGAAAGGCCGTGCTGTGCGCGACAATCAGGGCTATGTGCTGAATGGCACGAAGCAATTCATCTCGGGCGCTGGCGCGTCTGATCTATACTTGACCATGTTGCGCACGGGCGGCGATGGGCCTGGCGGCGTTTCCGCGCTTCTGATTCCGAAGGATACGCCTGGGCTTTCCTTCGGTGCCGTTGAACGCAAAATGGGCTGGAATGCGCAGCCGACGCGGCAGGTGATTTTGGAAGATGCGCGTGTTGGCGCTGAAGCGTTGCTGGGCGCGGAAGGGCAGGGGTTCCGCTTCGCCATGGCGGGCCTCGATGGCGGGCGCTTGAATATCGCCGCCTGTTCCTTGGGTGGCGCGGAAGCCGCCTTGGATATCGCGCTCCGCTACACCCAGGAACGCCGCGCCTTCGGCAAGGCGATCAGTGATTTCCAGAATACGCAATTCAAGCTGGCTGATATGCGGATTGAATTGGAAGCCGCGCGTGCCTTGCTGTGGCGCGCCTGCGCCAAGCTGGATGCCGGGGAAGCGGACGCCACCATGTATTGCGCCATGGCCAAGCGCTTCGTGACCGATACCGCCAGCCGCGTGGCTGATGATGCGCTGCAATTGCTGGGTGGTTATGGCTATCTGGCGGAATATGGCGTCGAGAAGATTGTGCGTGATCTCCGCGTGCATCGCATTCTGGAAGGCACGAATGAGATCATGCGCCTGATTGTAGCGCGGAAGATGCTGGGCGGTTAGGCCTTCACCCCGCCCCCTCATCGCGCAACAGCTTCTCCACCATCTCCGCCGGCACATCGCTGCTGGTGAAGCAATCACCTGGGCCCCGCAGCAACACGAAGCGCATCTTGCCATCGCGGTTTTTCTTGTCCTTCGCCATGCGCCCAAGCAGCGCTTCCACCGTGAAGCGGCGCGGCAAATCGCTGATGCGCGCGGGCAGGCCGCAGGCGGTCAAATGCGCAATCACGCGCGAAGGCCATTCCTGGCTGCAATGACCAAGCCGCGCGGAAAGCGAAGCGGCAAGCCCAAGCCCGACCGCCACCGCCTCCCCATGCAGCACGGAACCATCAAAGCGCGCTTCGGCTTCCAAAGCATGCCCAAAGGTGTGCCCAAGATTGAGAAGCGCGCGCCCGCCCTCGGCAGTTTCTTCCCGTTCATCGGCTGCCACCACGGCGGCTTTCAGCTTGCAGGATTCAATCACGGCAATGGCCAAGGCGCCCGCATCGCCAGCGACAACTTTGCTGCCATTGGTTTCGCACCAATGCCAGAATTCGCCTTGCAACAAGCCGTGCTTGGCCACTTCCGCGTAACCTGCGCGCAATTCGCGCGGCGGCAGGGTGCTGAGCGTATCCGTATCCGCCAAAACGATTTTTGGCTGATGAAAGGCGCCGGCCAGATTCTTCCCGGCCTTCAAATTCACCCCGGTTTTGCCGCCAACGCTGCTATCCACCTGGGCCAGAAGCGTTGTCGGGATTTGCACAAAGGGCAGGCCGCGCATCGCAATCGCCGCGGCAAAGCCCGCCAAATCCCCCACCACGCCGCCGCCCAGCGCAATCACCGAAGTGCGCCGATCCACCCCGGCTCCAAGCAGATCATCCAAAAGCCCATGCAGCCGGCCGAAATCCTTGCTCGCTTCGCCGGGCGGGACAGTCAGCTCCGTCGCAATGGCGAAGCCCGCTTCCTGCAAGCCCTCACGCAAAGCCGGCAGATGCAAAGGCGCCACCGTGGCATCCGAGATAATCGCCACGCGCTTGGCGGGTAGCACCGGCGCCAGCAAGCCGCCGGCACGCGCGAGCAAGCCCTGCCCGACCAGCACTTCATAGGCGCGTTCCCCAAGGCCGACGGGCACACGTTCGGGTGGGTGATAGGTTGTCAAGGCATGCTCCAGGCGGCGGGTGGTATTGTCCAGGCTTTCATCATTGCAGGCGAGTGTGATGTCAGCTTCGGCATAAAGCGGGTGGCGCGCATTCATCAGGCGCTGCAAAACCTCCGCCGGATCGGCATTCAGGAACATGGGGCGATGTTCCCGCCCGGCCACACGGCGGATCAGCACCGAAAGTGGGCATTTCAGCCAGATGGAAATGGCGCCGCTCCCGCGAATCGCAGCGCGCGTGGCTGCATCGGCAAAGGCGCCGCCGCCCGTTGCCAGCACCAAGGGCGGGCCGGCCAGCAGGCGGGAAATCACCCGGCGCTCACCATCTCGGAAATGGGGTTCACCGTAGCGGGCGAAGATTTCCGTGATCGGCATGCCGGCGGCGTTTTCAATTTCCGTGTCGGCGTCTCGAAAAGGCAGGCCCAAAAGCCCAGCCAAGCGCCGCCCGAGTGCGGATTTTCCCGCCCCCGGCAGCCCAACCAGGACAATGCTGGGCCGCGCCGGATCGCGCCCGGTGGCGGGTTCGGGCAGGCCTGGCAGGGCATCATCAAAGAGAGAGTTGCGCATCTTGGGGCTGAGCGTTAGCACGAATTCAGGAAAGCGAGAGGGAGCCCCGGCGCCAGCATGTTCCGTAACCCGATTCTGCTGGTTGTTGCCGTGGTGCTTGGCCTTTTTGCCGTGGGCCTGATCCTGATTGGCGCCTTTCCGCCCAGCGTGACGCCCCAGGCGGTGGAGCGCACCATCCCCAATGACCGCTTCCGCGGGCGGTAAACAAGCTGCCCGGGCGGGGCTTTCCCGCCATGCCGAGGCATTTCTGGAAATGTTGGCCGCCGAACGCGGCGCGGCGCGCAATACGCTCGCCGCCTATCAGGCGGATTTGGAGGATTTCGCGGGTTTCGCCGCCGCCCATGCGACGCCGCTGCATGGGGCGGATAGCGCCTTGCTCCGCGCCTGGCTGGCGGGCCTAGCGGCACAGGGCCTGGCGGCGCGTACCCAGGCAAGGCGGCTTTCCGCCCTCCGTCAATTTCATCAATTCCTGCTGCGAGAGGGGGTGCGCGCCGATGACCCCTCAGAATTGCTGGAAGCGCCCCGCCTGCCGCAAAGCCTGCCCAAGGCGCTGCGGGAGGAGGAGGTGGAGGCGCTGATCACCGCCGCCGCCGCCCTTCCCGGCAAAAGGGGGCCGGTGGCGGCGGCGGTCGTCGAAATGCTCTATTGCAGCGGGCTCCGTGTTTCCGAATTGGTCAGCCTGCCGGCGGCGGCGCTCCGCCCCGGCGCGCCCCTGATTGCGGTGCGCGGCAAGGGCGGGCGGGAAAGGCTGGTGCCGGTTTCCGAACGCGCCCGCGATTTGGCCCTGGCCGCGCGGCCCGAGGAAAAGGGCAAGCCCAGCCGCTATCTTTTCCCCTCTCGCGGGGCGTCGGGGCACCTGACGCGCCAGGCTTTGGGCTTGATTTTGAAGGAGGTTGCGCTGGCTGCGGGTCTCGATCCTGGCCGGGTCAGCCCGCATGTGCTGCGCCATTCCTTTGCGTCCCATTTGCTGCAACGGGGGGCGGATTTGCGCAGCCTGCAAATGCTGCTGGGTCACGCGGATATCGGCACCACGCAAATCTATACCAAGGTGCTGGAGGAACGGCTGCGCGCCTTGGTGGCCGAACACCATCCCTTGGCGTCTGATCCGCGGAGGCGTTAAGCCGGAGCGGTGAATCAGCCGCCCAAACTCAGCAGGGGGTCGCGCCCCGGGCGGATTTGGGCTAACCCCCCGCCATGCGTCACTTCCTTGAATTCGAAAAACCCATCGCCGAGCTTGAAGGCAAGATCGAGGAGCTGCGTCGGACCACCGATGCCGGCGGCATTGATGTGGCCGAGGAGATCGGTCGCCTTGGTGAAAAAGCCCAGGCGCTGCTGAAGACCACCTATGCCAAGCTGTCCCCCTGGCAGAAGGCGCAGGTGGCGCGCCACCCCGATAGGCCCCATGCAACCGATTACATCGCGGCGCTCATTCAGGATTTCACACCACTCGCGGGGGATCGCGCCTTCGCCGATGACGCGGCGGTGGTGGGTGGCATGGGGCGCTTCCGGGGCCGTGCCGTGATGGTGCTCGGCACCGAACGGGGGCATGATACCGATAGCCGTGTGAAACATAATTTCGGCATGGCCCGGCCAGAGGGCTATCGGAAAGCGCGGCGGCTGATGGAATTGGCCGGGCGTTTCGGCATGCCCATTCTTTCCTTCGTTGATACCTCCGGCGCCTTTCCGGGGATTGATGCGGAAGCGCGCGGCCAGGCGGAGGCGATTGCGCGGTCCATCGAAGCCGGGCTGGATGCGCCCGTGCCCTTCATCGCGACCATTATTGGTGAAGGCGGGTCCGGTGGTGCGATTGCGCTGGCGGCGGCGGATCGCATCATCATGCTGGAACATGCGATTTATTCCGTGATCAGCCCGGAAGGCTGCGCTTCCATCCTGTGGCGGGACGCCGCGCAGGCTTCCACCGCCGCTGAGGCGCTGAAGCTGACGGCAGATGATTTGCGCAAGCTTGGCCTGGTGGATGTGGTGGTGCCGGAACCTTTGGGTGGCGCGCATCGTGATGCGGCAGCCGTGATGACGGCGCTTGGCGATAAGATCGAAACCCTGCTGACCCCCTTGCTCGGCTTGGACGCTGCGACTTTGCGTGCCCGCCGGCGCGACAAGTTCCTGGAAATGGGGCGCAGCGGCGCCCTGTGATGGCGGCTGATCCGGCCAGCGAGCTTCGCGCGCGTTTCCTGCGCGGCTTTCCGGCGATTGCGCTGGTGATTTTCCTCTCGGCAGTGGATCAGACCATTGTCGCAACCGCGCTTGCCGATATCGCGACCGATATGGGCGGGATCGAGCGTGTTTCCTGGATCCTGATTGCCTATCTGGTC
>JBIIIE010000116.1:0-8281 GCA_044235135.1 Roseomonas sp.
GCCTGACCGAATGGATGCACCTGACCGCCGGTGAATTGCCCTATGGCCGCAAGCGTGCCTTGGAAATCGCAACCACGCTGGCACTTGATCCGGTGATGATGCTGCTGGATGAACCAACCGCGGGCATGGCGCATGATGATGTGGAACGCGTGGTGGCGCTGGTGAAGCGCGTTTCGGTGGGCCGTACCATTCTGCTGGTGGAACATAACCTGCGCGTTGTGCAGGGGCTTTGCGATACCATCACCGTGCTCGCGCGCGGCAGTGTGCTGGCGGAAGGTGACTACGCCGCCGTGTCGCGCAACCCCGATGTGATCGCGGCCTATCTTGGTTCCGAAGCCCCGACGGAGGCCGCCCATGGCTGATGTGATGACCGCCGCTGGCGGTGCCAAGGCCAGCACCGGCGCGCTGATGGAAATCCGCGGGCTGGAAGCCTGGTATGGCGAAAGCCATGTTTTGCACGGCGTGGATATTGATATCCGTGAAGGCGAAGTGGTGACGCTGCTTGGCCGCAATGGCGCGGGCAAGACATCCACGCTCCGTTCCATCATGGGGTTGGTGCCGCGCCGCGCTGGTTCGGTGAAGTATGAGGGCAAGGAATTCGTCAATGCGCGTTCGGATGTGATCGCGCGTGCCGGCATTGCCTATTGCCCTGAGGAGCGCGGGATTTTTGCCTCGCTCGATGTGACCGAGAACCTGATGCTGCCGCCCATGGTGCGCCCGGGCGGGTTGCCCTTGGATGAGATCTACACGCTGTTTCCGAATTTGAAGGAACGCGCGCGCAGCCAGGGCACCAAGCTTTCGGGCGGTGAGCAGCAGATGCTGGCCATTGCGCGGATTTTGCGTACCGGCGCGCGGCTTTTGCTGTTGGATGAGCCATCCGAAGGCCTGGCGCCGGTGATTGTGCAGCAAATCGGCCGCACGATCCGCGAATTGAAGAAGCGCGGCTTCACTGTGCTGCTGGTCGAACAGAATTTCCGCTTCGCGCAAACAGTCGCGGATCGGCATTACGTCATGGAACATGGCCGCGTGGTGGATATGGTCGCGAATGAGGACCTGAATGCATCACTCGATCGGTTGCATGAATATCTTGGGGTCTAAGCAAAGCCGTAATCCAAGCCGGGACGGCGAAACAAAAAAGGAAACCTGAGGATGCGCCTTTCACGTCGTAATGTTCTGGCCGGTTCAGCCGGTGCCGCAGCCCTTGGTGGCTTGCCCTATCGAAGCGCCAAGGCGCAGGCCGCCAATACCATCAAGATTGGCGTGCTGAACGATATGTCCGGCATGTATCGCGACATTTCGGGCATGAGTTCGGTGGTTTGTGCACGCGCCGCCGTGCAGGAATTCGCTGGCCGCGGCTTCAATATTGAAGTGGTATCGGCGGACCATCAGAACCGCGCCGATGTCGGCGTGAACATCACCCGTCAATGGATTGATCGTGATGGCGTGGATGTGTTGTTGGATGTCACCACATCTTCGGTGGCGCTGGCGGTTTCTGATATCTGCCGCGAAAAGAACAAGGTGCATATCAATTGCAGTGCGGCCACCAGCGACCTGACGGGCGCGCGCTGCAATGCCAATACGGTGCATTGGACCTATGACACCTGGATGTGCGCCAAATCCACCGGAGGGGCGATGGTGCGCGCGGGGGGCGATAGCTGGTTCTTCATCACCGCCGATTACGCCTTCGGCCATGCGCTTGAACGCGACACCAGCACCTTCATCCGTGCCGCTGGCGGGCGCGTGCTGGGCCAGGTGCGTACACCCTTTCCGGGCACGACTGATTTCTCATCCTTCCTCGTGCAGGCCCAAGCCTCACGCGCCAAGGTGATCGGGCTTGCCAATGCGGGTGCCGATACCACCAACTGCGTGAAACAGGCCGCTGAATTCGGCATTACGCGGCGCGGCATCAAGATCGCGTCCTTGCTCATGTTCCTGAACGATGTTCACGCGCTTGGGCTGGCAACGGCACAGGGACTGGTGCTGACGGAAACCTTCTACTGGGATTTGAACGACGCAACGCGCCGCTTCACGAACAAGGTCCGTTCCGCCATGGCGCCCAATATGCCTGCCATGACCCATGCGGGCACCTATGCTGGCGCGCTGCATTACCTGAAGGCGGTTGCCGATATGGGCGTGGCTGCGGCCAAGGCCGATGGCGCGGCGGCGGTTGCGCGGATGAAGGCGATCCCGACCGATGATGACTGCTTCGGCAAGGGCACCATCCGCGCGGATGGCCGTAAGCTCCACCCCGCCTATCTGTTTGAAGTGAAGACACCGGCGGAAAGCCGCGGTCCTTGGGATTACTACAAGCTGTTGCAAACCACCCCGGGTGAGGAGGCCTTCCGGCCTTTGGCTGAAGGTAATTGCCCGCTGGTGCGTAGCTGATCCAACAACATCATCACTTGAGGGAGAGAAAAATGCAGGTTTCACGTCGGAATGTTCTTGCCGGAGCGGCCGCCACCGGCGCCCTGCCGCTTTCTCTTGCGCGTGCGCAGGCGGCGGCGACCGTTCGCATCGGTGTCATGACCGATATGTCGGGCACCTATCGCGACAATACGGGGCCGACCTCGGTCGCCGCCGCGCGCGAAGCCGCTGCCGAATTCGGCGCGAGCCATGGCTTCCGGGTGGAGGTGATCGAAGCCGATCACCAGAACCGCCCGGATGTCGGCGTCAATCTGGCGCGGCAATGGTATGATCAGGGTGTGGATTTGATCCTGGACGTGCCGACTTCTTCCGTGGGCTTGGCGGTTTCCGGCGTCGCGCGGGAAAAGAACAAGGCCTATATCTGCGTGGGTTCCGCAACCGCGGATCTGACCGGCGCGCAATGCAGCCCGAATACCATCCATTGGGCCTATGATACCTTCATGCTGGCACGCTCCACGGGTGGTGCGACTGTGCGTGCAGGTGGCGATACCTGGTTCTTCATCACCGCCGATTACGCCTTCGGCCACGCGCTGGAACGCGATACCTCGAATTTCGTCCGCAGCGCTGGTGGCCGCATTGTGGGCCAGGTGCGCACGCCCTTCCCGGGTACGACGGATTTCTCGGCCTTTCTGCTGCAGGCGCAGGCCTCGCGCGCCAAAGTGATCGGCTTGGCGAATGCGGGCGCTGATACACAGAATTGCGTGAAGCAGGCGGCGGAATTCGGCCTGACGCGGCGCGGGATCAAGCTTGCGTCCCTGCTGCTGTTCGTGAATGACGTTCATGGCATGGGGCTGCAAACCGCTCAGGGGCTGGTTTGCACCGAAAGCTTCTATTGGGACATGAATGACAATACGCGCGCCTGGACCCAGCGCATGCTGCGGCGTATCCCCAATAACTACCCGAACATGATCCATGCCGGATGCTATTCTGGTGCGCTGCACTTCCTTAAGACGGTAGCGGCAATGGGCGTGCCTGCGGCCAAGGCCTCTGGCCTTGATATCGTGAATCGGATGAAGGCGCAGCCTTCCGATGATGAGCTTTTCGGCAAGGCGACGATCCGCGCGGATGGCCGTCGCATCATTCCCTCCTACCTGTTTGAGGTGAAGACGCCCGCCGAAAGCACCAAGCCTTGGGATTACTACAAGCTGCTGCAAACAACGCCCGCCGAGGAAGCCTTCCGCCCGATCGGTGAAGGCGGCTGCGCGCTGGTTCGGTCCTGATATTGCGAAACCTGATATTGCAAAAGGGGGAAACGTCATGACAACAACAAGGCGTAGTGTTCTTGGTGGTGCCGCCGCTGGCGGCGCCGCGCTTGGTGGCCTGCCATGGCGTTCCGCCCGTGCGCAGGCTTCTAATACCATCCGCATCGGCGTGCTGAATGACATGTCTGGCCCGTATCGTGACATCTCCGGCCCCTATGGGTTGGAATGCACGCGCCAGGCCGTGCAGGAATTCGGCAATCGCGGCTTCAATGTTGAAGTCATCAATGCTGATCACCAGAACCGTCCTGATATTGGCGTGAATATTGCGCGCCAATGGTATGATCAGGGCGTGGACATGATCCTGGATGTGCCGACATCTTCCGTCGGTCTCGCGGTTGCCAATATCGCGCGGGAAAAAAACAAGGCCTATGTGAATACGGGTTCGGCGACATCGGACCTGACGGGACCGGCCTGTTCACCCAATACCGTGCATTGGATGTATGACACCTATATGCTGGCCAAATCCACCGGCGGTGCGATGGTGCGCGCCGGTGGCGATAGCTGGTTCTTTATCACCGCCGATTACGCCTTCGGCCATGCGCTGGAACGTGATACGGGGAATTTCGTGCGCAATGCTGGTGGGCGCGTGGTCGGACAAGTGCGCTATCCCTTCCCGGCGACAACCGATTTCTCCTCCTTCCTGGTGCAGGCGCAGGCCTCTCGCGCCAAGGTGATCGGCATGGCCAATGCCGGTGCGGACACCATCAACACGGTGAAGCAGGCCGCCGAATTTGGCATTACGCGCCGTGGCGTGAAGCTTGCCGCATTGCTGATGTTCCTGCCCGATGTGCATGCGCTTGGCCTGCAAACCGCGCAGGGGCTGATCCTGACGGAAAGCTTTTATTGGGATTTGAATGACCGTACGCGTGCCATTTCCGAAAGGCTGCGCCCGCGGCTCCGTGAAGTGCGGCCCAATATGGCTTCCATCGCCAATTACTCGGCGGCGCTGCACTACCTGAAGGCGATTGCCGATATGGGGGTCGCGGCTTCCAAGGCGTCTGGTGTTGAGGTCATCAACCGCATGAAGGCCATTCCTTGCGATGATGATGCCTTCGGCCCCGGCACCATCCGCCCGGATGGGCGCAAGCTTTGCCCTTCCTATTTGTTTGAGGTGAAGGCGCCTTCCGAAAGCCGTGGTCCTTATGATTACTACAAATTGGTGCAGACCACCCCGGCCGAGGAAGCCTTCCGCCCCTTGAATGAGGGCAATTGCCCACTGATCCGGGCCTGATATGACGCTCGGCCTATCCACTTCGCACCCCATGCTTGGCTTCTGCCAAAGCGTGGTGGTGCCCTGAGGGAAACATTACCGCATGGATGAGATATTCGGCATACCGGCGCCGCTGCTGTTTGGACAGCTTCTGCTCGGACTGATCAATGGCGCCTTCTACGCGATGCTGTCGCTCGGCCTCGCGGTGATTTTCGGGCTGCTCAACATCATCAACTTCTCGCATGGCGCCCAATTCATGATGGGCGCCTTCGTGGCCTGGATGCTGCTGCATTACCTTGGCATCGGCTATTGGTGGGCGCTGATCCTCTCGCCATTGCTGGTGGGGCTGACAGGCGTCATTCTTGAACGAACAATGATATGTCGGCTCTATAAGCTGGACCATTTGTATGGGCTGCTGCTGACCTTCGGCATATCGCTGATCATTGAAGGGATTTTCCGAAACCAATACGGATCATCGGGCATGCCCTATCGCATCCCGACGCAGCTTTCCGGCGCCTGGGACCTGGGTTTCATGTTCATGCCGGTCTATCGCGGCTGGGTCGTGGTCTTTGCACTGTTCACCTGCATCGCGACTTGGCTCGTCATCGAAAAGACACGGCTTGGCGCTTACCTTCGCGCAGCGACGGAAAACGCGCCGCTGGTGCAGGCCTTTGGTGTCAATGTGCCGCGCATGATCACGCTCACCTATGGGGCGGGTGTCGCGCTCGCCGCGCTGGCGGGCGTGCTGGCCGCGCCGATCTATTCGGTCAATCCGCAAATGGGCACCAATCTTATCATCGTCGTGTTTGCGGTGGTGGTGATCGGTGGGATGGGCTCCATCCTGGGATCGGTGCTGACCGGCTTCGGGCTTGGCATTGTTGAAGGTCTGACCAAGGTTTTCTATCCGGAAGCCTCGGCCACTGTCATTTTCATCATCATGGTCATTGTTTTGCTGGCGCGTCCTGCCGGCCTTTTCGGGAGGGCGTGATCCATGGCTGGTCATTCCATGACAAGCAGCAGCGTGCCGGCGGGACCGCAGGAAGAAATCTTTGGCTTCACCAAGGCACAATTCATCGCGCTTTGCGTGATGTTCGCGGCCCTGGTGGTGGCGCCCTTCTTCCTTTACCCCGTCTTCCTGATGAAGCTGCTCTGCTTCGCCATTTTCGCCTGCGCCTTCAATCTGCTGATCGGTTATGTGGGGCTAACTTCCTTCGGCCACGCCGCCTATTTCGGCATGGGGAGTTATATCGCCGCGCACAGCGCCAAGGTCTGGGGCCTTTCGCCTGAGCTTTCCATCCTTGTCGGCGCGCTTTTGGCGGGCGTGCAGGGGGCGATTTTCGGCTGGATCGCCATTCGGCGTCAGGGGATTTACTTCGCCATGATCACCCTGGCGCTGGCGCAGATGATCTACTTCTTCTGCCTGCAAGCGCCCTTCACGGGCGGTGAGGATGGGATCCAGGCCGTGCCGCGCGGCAATCTTTTCGGCGTCATTTCTCTCGCTTCCGACATGACCATGTATTGGTTTGTCGCGGCGGTCTTTGTCGCCTGCTTCCTGCTGATCCATCGCATTGTGCATTCGCCCTTTGGTCAGGTGCTGAAGGCCATTCGTGAGAATGAACCGCGCACCACATCGCTGGGCTATCGGACAGATGACTACAAGCTGGTGGCCTTCATCCTGTCCGCGACGCTGGCCGGCGTGGCGGGGGGTACCAAGGCGCTGGTCTTTGGCATTGCCACACTGACCGATGTGCACTGGTCCATGTCGGGCGAGGTGCTGCTGATGACGCTGGTGGGCGGGCTTGGCACGGTCTTCGGGCCCATGATCGGCGCGGCGGTGATCGTTTCCATGCAGAACTACCTGGCCGAAATGGGCGCTTGGGTCACCGTGATCCAGGGTGTCATTTTCATTGCCTGCGTGCTGGCCTTCCGGCGCGGCGTTGTGGGCGAAATCGCCAATCTGCTGCGCGTGCGCCTGTAAGACGCCGAGACGCTTTTGAAACAGGGCGCCTCTGCTGCGGTTCGCGGCAGGGGCGCTTTGCTTTTGGGCATGGCGTATCGCCGCCGGGGCGCCCCGTGCCTGGGCAGGGCTTGCGAAAGAAGCGCTTTGGGGGTTTCTAGACGCGTGATGAAGCCGCCCATCTCAGCCCCAGGAATCTCCCGGTGACCGTGCCGGTCCTGGACGTGTCCGGGCTCAGCCTTGGCTTTCGCCAGGATGGACGCATGCTTTCCATTCTGGATGGCGTTTCCTTTCGCGCCGAAGCCGGCAAGACACTCGCCATTGTCGGTGAAAGCGGTTGCGGAAAATCAGTCACGTCGCTGGCCATCATGGGGCTGCTGCCGGAAAACGCGGCGGTGACGGGAAGTGCCAGGCTGATGGGGCGGGAATTGATTGGCCTGCCTGCGGAAGAACGCCGGGCGCTGCGCGGCGCCGAAATGGCGATGATCTTCCAGGAACCCATGACCAGCCTGAACCCGGCCTTTACCGCCGGCGAACAGGTGGCGGAAGCCTTGCGCCTGCACCAGAAGCTTGACCGGGACGCGGCCTTCAAGGCGGCGGTGGCAATGCTTGAGAAGGTGCGCATCCCCGATGCGGCGCGCCGCGCGCGGCAATACCCGCATCAGCTCTCGGGCGGCATGCGCCAGCGGGTGATGATCGCCATAGCACTCGCCTGCCGGCCCAAGCTGCTGATTGCCGATGAACCAACCACGGCCTTGGATGTGACGGTGCAGGCGCAAATCCTCGCACTGCTGGATGATCTGAAGCGGGAGACCGGCACGGCGGTGATCCTGATCACGCATGATCTGGGCGTGGTGGCTGATCACGCCGATGATGTGGTGGTGATGTATGCCGGGCGCGTGGCGGAACAGGCGCGGGCGGCTGATCTTTTTGCGCGGCCGGAACATCCCTATACGGTCGGCCTATTGGGTGCGGCGCCGGCGGCGGGCAAGCGCGGCGAAAGGCTGGCCAGCATTGAAGGCACCGTGCCGGATTTGCGCGCGCCGCCGCCTGGCTGCCGCTTTGCGCCGCGCTGCCCCTTTGCCATGGCGCGCTGCGCTGAAGGCACGGCACCCTTGGCTGAAGTTGCGCCCGGCCATTTCAGCGCCTGCATCCGCGCCCCGCTTGATGCCATTCTGGGGGCAGCCGCATGACCGCGTTGTTGGAATTGCGCGATGTCGTGAAGCATTTCCCGGTGCGTGATGCGCTGGGCCGGCACGCCGGTGCGGTGCATGCGGTGGATGGCGTTTCGCTTTCGGTCGCGGAAGGTGAGGTGCTTGCCATTGTGGGTGAAAGCGGCTGCGGCAAATCCACGCTCGGGCGCGTCATGTTGCGGCTGATCGAACCCGATAGCGGTTCGGTGCGCTTTGCTGGTGAGGATCTGGCCAG
>JBIIIE010000117.1:0-8236 GCA_044235135.1 Roseomonas sp.
AGCCGCCCGCACCAAAGCCGGTGCAAACACTCAGCGCCGGCTGGCCGGTGACGTTGAAGGGCATGGTGAAAGTCGGCACCTCAAAAGAAGCCCATTTTGTCATTTGATGAATGGGGCGCGCTTCGCCTGGTTGCGCCGCTGTCACCAGCAGGTCGCAATCTTTCATGGCGGCGGCAACCGCTTCGCATAATTCACGCCGGCGGCGTTGTGCCTGGATGTAATCACCGGCCGTAATGGTGGAAGCCAGCGCCAGCCTTTCGCGCAGGAATTCGCCATAGGCGCGGTATTTTTCGCGCAGCCAGGCATCATGCACCGCATAGGCATCGGCGGCCAGGATAAGCCAGCCGGCAGCGTTGAAATCCGCCATTGGCGGCAGCTTCACGTCGCGGATTTCCGCGCCTTGCGCGGCAAGCGTGCTGGTCAAATGCTGAATGCCCGCTGCCATACCGGCGCTGACTTTGCAGTCATCCTCATGGAAATGCCGGATCACACCGATACGGAGCCCCTTCACGCCGCCATTGAGGCCAGAAAGCAGATCAGGCCGCGGGCGATTGGCGGAAGATGGATCGGCCGGGTCATGCCCCGTCATGGCATCCAGCAGCAGCGCGCAATCTTCCACTGTCCAGGCCAGGGGGCCTGTCGTGTCCAGGCTTTGCGAAAGGGGCAAGACGCCGGTGCGTGAACACAAGCCATAGCTCGGCTTGATGCCGGCAGTGCCGCACAGCGATGCCGGGGCGCGAATGGAACCGCCGGTGTCAGACCCCGTGCCGCCCAGGATCATACCGGCGGCAATCGCAGCACCGGTGCCGGAAGAAGACCCGCCGGTGAAGCATTCCGTATTCCAGGGATTGCGCGCGGGCGGCCAGGGCAGATCAAAGGAAGGCCCGCCCCAGGCGAATTCATGAGTCGCAAGCTTACCCAGCATCACCGCGCCCGCTTCGCGCCAGCGCCGCACCACGGCGGAATCCGTCTTGGGCACATGATGTTCAAGCACGCGCGAATGGCCCGTGGTGGCAACCCCCGCCGTTTCGTAAATATCCTTGTGTGCTATGGGGATTCCATCAAGCGGTCCGCGCAGCGCGCCAGCCATTTGCCGCGCCTCTGCCGCGCGTGCCTGTTCCAGCGCAATCTCTGGCGTGAAGCGGATGAAGGCATGCAGCGTTGGGTTCAGCTTTTCCGACCGCGCCAGATGATCCTGCATGAGTTCAACGGGTGAGATTCGCTTGGCCGCGATATCACGCGCCGCACCAGCAATGGTGGGGAAGCTGGTCATGCGCTGGCCCCCTTCAGGGTGAAGATGGTGGCGGATTCCACCGAAACCTCACGCGGGCTGCGCACGCGCGCGGCAGCAGCCTGGAGGTGGGCGGAAGCGGCGCGAATGCCTTCCTTTTCGGCTTCCGTCAGATCAAGCCCGGCACGGGCCATCAGCGCATCGAATTGCGCCTTATCGAGGGGTTGGGCCATCGGGGCCTCCTTTCCATTGCTGCGGTCACTATGGGAAATCCGCGGCGGGGAGGAAACAGGGGCCAGCGCGCTTTATGGCGCTGCCGGGCGGGGGCTGCCCAAAAGATGATCCCGGGCGCCGCGATATATGGCTTGTTCTTATTTTGTTCTTTTGATAAGCTTTCTTTCCCATGGCTGCCCCTGATGCCTCCCCTGACCGCAACGCCACCCTGGCCCGGCTGCGTGCTGAGCTTGCCGGGCTTACTACCCGCGTGCCGGATGCCGCCACCGCCGCACCCATTCCGGTTTTTGCTGATCATGGCTTGATCGGGGCTGGCTTGGCGCGTGGTGCGTTACATGAAGTTTGCGCCGCAAGCCCCGGATCTGGCGTGGCTTTTGCCGCCATTCTGCTCGCGCGCTGCGGCGGCCAGGTGCTCTGGATTGCGACCGAACAGGAATCGAATCTTGTCTGGCCGCCAGGGCTTATCCCCTTTGGCCTGGCCCCGGAACGCCTGATTCTGGCGCGGGCGGCGCGCTGGCCTGAGGCGCTTTGGGCCATGGAAGAAGCGCTGCGCTGCCCTGCCTTGGGCGGGGCCGTGCTGATGGCGGGTGCGGGGCAGGGGCTTGATCTGACCGCGACGCGCCGCCTGCATCTGGCCGCCGAGGCCGGGGGTGTTTTCGGCCTGCTGCTCCGCCCGGATGGCGTCGCCGGTGCCTCCGCCGCACGCACGCGCTGGCATATCGCCCCGCTTGCCAGCACCGATGCGCCGCGCTGGCGCCTGAGCTTGCTCCGCCAACGCGGCGGCGCCCCGGCGGGGCCATGGAATATCGCCTTTGAAGCCGCAACCGGCAGGCTCTGCCTGGAAGCGGGGGGCGCATGAAGCCCGCGCGCCGTTACCTCGCGCTTCATCTGCCCTTCTGGGAAGCCGAGCATTTGCGCCAAAGCCACCCCGATCTGCCGGCCGATACGCCTTTGGCACTTTGGGCGCGGCAGGGCGCGCGGCGGCTTTTGGTGGCGGTGGATCAAGCGGCGGCAGCGGCAGGGCTGGAACCAGGCCAGGCCTTGGCCGATGCCGAGGCGCTTTTGCCCGCGCTGACTGTGCTGCCCGCCACCCCGGAAGCCTCGGCGGCGGGGCTGCGAGACCTCGCACTTTGGGCACAGCGCTTCACGCCCCTTTCGGCGCCGCTGCCGCCTGATGGGCTGCTGCTGGATATCACCGGCTGCGATCATCTGTTTGGCGGGGAAGCCGCTTTGCTTGCCAAAACCCTCACGGATTTGGCAGCGCTTGGCCTGACCGCCCAGGGCGCGGTGGCGGGTGCGGCGGCCAGCGCCATGGCACTCGCGCGGGTGCGACGCGACGCGCCGATCATCGCCCCAGGATTGGAAGAAAAAGCCGTGGCCCCCCTGGCGCTTGGCACAGCGCTCCGCCTGCCGGGGGGGATGGTGGAAGACCTCGCCCGGCTTGGGGTGCGCTCCATCGGTGATGCGCTGCGCCAGCCCCGCGCGCCGCTCGCCCGGCGTTTTGGCGCGCCTTTGCTCAATGCGCTGGATGCCGCAGCGGGCCATCGCGCGCCCCCCATCACCCCCATCGCCGCGCCACCTGAGTTGAGCGTGACGCGCGCCCTGCCGGAACCGATCCTGACCGCCGAGGCTATCGCCGCCTTGCTGGACCGCCTGCTGGCAGCGCTTTGCGCACGGCTTGCCCGCGCCGGGCTGGGCGCGCGTCGGCTTTCCCTGCTGGCTTTTCGCGTGGATGGCACCGAACAGCGCCTGGTGATCGGCACCGGCGCGCCGAACCGCGACGCTGGCCATCTGGCACGGCTTTTCGCCGAGCCCCTCACCAGCCTGGCGCCGGAACTCGGCTTTGAGCGTTTCACCCTGCACGCCTTGGCGACCGACCCGATGGGCGCGGAAGGGCAGGGCGCCTTGCCCATGGGCGCCGCGCCGCGCCCGGATGGGGTTTTGGCGCAGCTATTGGACAGGCTTGGCCAAAGGCTGCGCCTGGCCCGCCCCGCCCCACTGCCGAGCCATTGGCCGGAGCGGCAATGGCGCGCTGCCCCCCCGCATGAAGCGCCCAGCCCTGCCCCACCCGGCTGGGGGGCACGCGCCGCGCCGGTGCTGCTGCGCCGCCGGCCTGAAGCGGTGCAAGTCACTACCTTTGCCGAAGGCGCCCCCGCCGCGCTGCACTGGCGCGGACGGGTCTATCCGCTGACCCGCGCCGAGGGCCCGTTACGGCTGGAAGCGGAATGGTGGCATGGCGGCGCGCTGCCGCCGGCGCGGGATTATCACCGTGTGCAACTCGCTTCCGGTGAAAGGTTGTGGCTGTGCCATGCGGGCGGGCGCTGGGTGGTGCAGGGCGATTTGCCATGAAAGCGCCCGGCTATGCGGAAGTGGCGGCGCGGTCCAATTTTTCCTTTCTGGATGGCGCTTCGCATCCGGAAGAATTGGTGGAACAGGCTGCCGCCCTTGGCCATGTCGGGTTTGGGTTGTGCGATACCAATGGGCTGGCTGGCGTGGTGCGTGCCCATGGCGCGGCCAAGGCGGCGGGGCTGGCCTTCGCGCCCGGTTGCCGGTTGCGGTTGGAAGATGGCGCGGAATGGCTGGTCTGGCCCGCGGATCGCGCGGCTTATGGGCGGCTGACGGCCTTGCTTTCGGCAGCGCGCATGGCCGCCCCCAAGGGCGAATGCCGGTTGGATTTCGCGGGGCTATGTGATGCGGCGGAAGGGCAGGTGGTGGCGGCGATACCGCCCGTGGCACCAGAAGCCTTGCGCCGCCTGGCCGGGCTGCGCCTTGCTCTGCCGCCGTTGATTGCCGCTGCCTGCCCCTTGCTGGGTGATGATGCGGCGGAAGTTTCGCACCTCGCCGCTTTGGCGGAAGCGACCGGGGCGCGGCTGCTCGCCACCAACAATATCCGCTATCATGTGCCGTCGCGGCGGCGGCTCGCGGATGTGTTGAGCGCCATTCGCCTGCGCTGCACGGTGGATGCCTTGGGCCAGGCGGCGGAACCCAATGCCGAACGCCATTTGAAATCCCCCGCCGAAATGGCGCGGCTTTTCGCGCGCTATCCGGATGCTTTGCAGGCCAGCCTTGATGTGCTGGCCACCACGCGCGGCTTTTCGCTGGATCATTTGCGTTACGAATACCCCGATGAAGTGCTGGACCCGGGCCTCACCGCACAGCAAAGCCTGGAAGCGCGTGTGGCTGAAGCCGTGGCCGCGCGCTGGCCGGTGCAGGTGCCGGATGCCATTACCGCGCGCATCGCCCATGAAATGCGCCTGATCAATGATCTTGGCTATGCGCCCTATTTCCTGACGGTGCATGAGATTATTCGCTTCGCCCGCGCGCGCGGCATATTGTGCCAAGGGCGCGGTTCGGCGGCGAATTCCACGGTTTGCTACGTGCTGGGCATCACCGCCGTTGATCCCGAAAAGCATGATTTGCTGTTTGAGCGTTTTGTCTCCGCCAGCCGCGGCGAGCCGCCCGATATAGACATTGATTTCGAACATGACCGGCGAGAGGAGGTGATCCAGCACCTCTATGAACGCTATGGCCGTGATCGCGCGGCGATTTGCGCGACGTTGATCCGCTACCGACCGCGCAGCGCCATTCGTGAAGTGGGCAAGGCGATGGGGCTTACTGAAGATATCACCGCGCGCCTCGCCAAGGCCGGCTGGGGGCCGGGGCGGGAGATGAGTCTTGCGGAATTGGCAGAGGATGAAGGCTTTGACATCAACGATCCGCGTCTTTCCATGACGCTGGAACTCGCCGAGGAATTGCAGGATTTCCCGCGCCATACCGCAACCCATGTCGGCGGCTTTGTCATCACGCGCGGCAAGCTCACGGAATTGGCGGTGGTGACGCAGGCGGCGATGGAAGACCGCACCGTGTTGGAATGGGACAAGGATGATATTGATGCGCTTGGCATCATGAAGGTGGATGTGCTGGGGCTTGGGATGCTTTCCTGCCTTAGGCGCGGATTTGATTTGCTGGCGCGGCATCGGCGCCTTGCCTTGAACCTGGCAAACCTGCCGCGCGATTGTGCGGAAACCTATGCCATGTTGCGGCGCGCTGATTCCGTTGGCGTGTTTCAGGTGGAAAGCCGCGCGCAGATGAATATGCTGCCACGGCTGAAACCGCGCGCCTTTTACGATCTGGTGGTGCAGGTGGCGATTGTGCGCCCGGGCCCCATTCAGGGCGATATGGTGCATCCTTATTTGCGTCGGCGTCAGGGCTTGGAAGCGGTGGAATACCCTGCACCCGATCCTGCCTTTGGCCCGCCTGATGAATTGAAGCAGGTGCTGGGGCGCACACTTGGCGTGCCGCTGTTTCAGGAACAGGCGATGCGGCTTGCGATTGTCGCTGCCGGCTTCTCACCGGAAGAAGCGGATCAATTGCGCCGCGCCATGGCCACCTTCCGCCAACAGGGTTTGGTGACGCGCCATAAGGAAAAGCTGGTGGCGGGCATGACACGGCGCGGTTACGCGCAGGATTTGGCGGAACGTGTCTTTGCGCAAATCGAAGGCTTTGGCAGCTATGGCTTTCCCGAAAGCCACGCGGCGAGCTTTGCGCATCTGGTTTATGCCTCGGCCTGGTTGAAGCGCCATCACCCGGCGGCTTTTGCCTGCGCGCTGCTGAACAGCCAGCCCATGGGGTTTTACGCGCCGGCGCAAATCATGCGCGATGCGCGTGAACACGGCGTCGCGGTGCGCGCGGTGGATGTGAATGCCAGCGATTGGGATAGCAGCCTGGAAGAAGCACCCGAAAGCACCGGCGGCCTGGCGCTACGCCTTGGCTTGCGGCTGGTGGCGGGGCTTGCCGCGCGTGATGCGGAAGCGCTGCTTATGGCCCGCGCCGCGCGCAATGGCGCGCCCTTCGTGAGTGTGGAGGATTTGGCCTGGCGCGCCAGGCTTTCCCAAGCGGCGCTCAGCGCACTCGCCGCCGCCAATGCCTTCCCCGGCGTTGCGCGGCGCGATGCCGCCTGGGCCGCGCGCGGGGCGCGGGGCACGCCGCGCGATTTGCCGCTTTTCGCTGTGCGGGATGGTGTGGGTGCGGCTTTGGCTGATGAGGCCCCCATCCTGCCCGAAGCCGCGCCGTTGCTGCCGACAGAGCATGAAGGCGAGCATATTGTGCAGGATTACGCGGCACTCGGCTTGACGCTTGGGCGGCACCCTTTGGCGCTGCTGCGCGCGCAACTCCGCGCCGAGGGGTTGCGCGATACGCGCGATTTGCAGGCCTGGAAATCCGGGCGCTTGTTGCGCTTGGCGGGGCTGGTGCTGATGCGCCAGCGCCCCGGTTCCGCCAAGGGCGTGATTTTCATCACCATTGAGGATGAACACGGCACTGCCAATCTGGTGGTCTATACCGATATCGCAGCGCGGGACCGCCGAGCCTTGCGCGGCGCGCGGCTTCTGGAAGTCGAAGGCCGGGTGGAGCGTGAGGATCGCCACGCTGAAGTGCCGATCATTCATGTGATTGCGCGGCGCCTGGTTGATCGTTCCGATTTGCTGGAAGGGCTATTGCGGGAAGCGGGTTCGACATGGGCAGAGGCAGCACTTGGCCGCGCCGATGAAATCCGCCGCCCGCAGGATGATCGCCGCCCGCCGCGGGCAAAGCTGCCCGCGAGCCGGGATTTTAGATAACCCTTACCGCAACACAAAATCCTTCAGCACTTCCGGCTTGAATTCCAGACCATGGCCCGGCGTTTCCGGCGCGGTGATCATGCCATTGGCGATTTTGGGTAGGCTGATGAAGACATCATCCAATAGCCCCATTTGTTCCGCCCAAATGCCATTCGGGATGCTCGCCAGCAGATGCACATTCAATTCCGGGAAAAGATGCGGCGCGATGGTGATGCCCCAGGTATCGGCAACCGTCGCAATCTTGCGCAACTCCGTCAGGCCGCCACGCATTGGATCAGGCTGCAAAATGGGCAGGCGCGGATTTTCCAGGAAGGGTTTTAGATCCGCGCGACCGAAATGCGTCTCCCCGCCCACCACGCGCATATCAAGCGCCTCCGCACAGCGCAGATATCCCGCGTAATCATCGGCGAGTACGGGTTCTTCCAGCCAGTAGATATCATATTCCTCAAACTTGCGGCCCATGGAGATGGCGATATCGGCAGACCAGCCCATATTCACATCAATCATGATATCAATATCGGGGCCGGCCGCTTCGCGCATGCGCCGCACATTGTCCAAATCCGTGTTGAGGTCACCAATATGCGCGACCTGCATCTTGATGGCGCGATAACCCTGTTCGATGTAGTGCTTGGCCTTCGCGATCATGCCATCGCCGCGCGCGCCCCGGAAACAGCCGCTGCCATAGATGGGAATTTCTGACCGATAATGCCCCCAAAGCCGATGCAAGGGCTGCCCCGCCGCCTTGCCCAGAATATCCCAAAGCGCAATGTCAATCGCCGATTGCGCCATCATCGCAACCCCGCCGCGCCCGCCGGTCAGTGTCGCGCGCCACAAATCGCGCCAAATGGCTTCAACGGCGGTGGCGTCACGCCCGATGATGCGCGGCGCCATGGCTTCGGCGATGCAGGCGCCGATGGTGCGCTGCAAGGGCAGGTTCAGCAAATGCAGATAGCCCATGCCCGTGATGCCCGATTGCGTGGTGATGTCCACCACCACCAGATCGCGCATCGGCCCGAGCGCATGGCCCGCCAGCCAGGGGTCATTCATCCAGGGCATTTGCAGCAGCGTGGTTTTCACTTCGCGGATCGTGAGATCGGCCATGGCGTTTCCTTCCCGTGCCGCGACAGCATCACGCAGGCTTGGCCTTGCGGTC
>JBIIIE010000118.1:0-8217 GCA_044235135.1 Roseomonas sp.
AGGCTTTTTTGGCCCGTTCAATCGCTTCCCGGATCAGGCGCCGCGCTTCCTCGGCATCGCCCCAGCCGATGAATTTCACCCATTTGCCTGGCTCCAGGTCTTTGTAGTGCTCAAAGAAATGCTGGATCTGCTCAATGGTGATGCGCGGCAAATCCGTGTGTTCATGCACATGGACATAGCGCTGGGTGAGCTTGGGTGAGGGCACGGCGATGATCTTTTCATCCCCACCGCCATCATCTTCCATTTTCATCACGCCAACCGGGCGCACATTCAAAACGGCGCCAGGCACGATGGGGCGCGTATTGGCCACCAGCACGTCAATCGGGTCGCCATCTTCGGAAAGCGTATGCGGCACAAAGCCGTAATTCCCCGGATAGCGCATGGGCGTGTGCAGGAAGCGGTCCACGAATAGCGTGCCGGCGGCCTTGTCCATCTCATATTTGATGGGCTCGCCACCGATCGGGACTTCAATGATCACATTCACATCATTCGGCGGGTCCTTGCCGATGGGAATGGCATCTATGCGCATGGGGTCTCTCCAGGGGCGGCGAGGCGGCCACGGCGGCCGCCCGATTGCCCTTCCGGGGCGGATATGCCCGCATGCGCCAGGATTACAAGCCGCTGGCCGCTTGCAAGCGCCCGCGCCGCCCCGCAGGGTAATGGGATGAACGCCTCAGCCCGCGCCGCTTTCGCCACCGCCGCCGCCCGCCGCGCGGCTGAGGTGGTGGCACTCACCCAGCGCTTGACCGCCATAGCCTCCCCCAATCCGCCCGGCGATGTGCGCGCCGCCGCCCGCGAAGCCGCCGACATGCTGCGCGATTTGGCCCCTGGCGCCGAGATTTCGCTCCATGAAACCGACCCGCAAGTGACCAATCTGGTTGCGCGCATCAAGGGCGCCGGGCCGGGCCGTTTGCTGGCGTATAACGGCCATCTGGACACCTATCCGGTGAATGAGGCTTTGCCCTGGACCGTGCCCCCCTTGGGCGGCTTGCTGCGTGATGGTCGGCTGTATGGGCGGGGTGTCGCCGATATGAAGGGCGGCATCGCCGCTTCCATGCTGGCCTTTGCGCTGCTCGCTGAATATCGCCATGCCTGGCGCGGCGAGGCGCTGCTGACGCTCGCCGGCGATGAGGAAAGCATGGGTCCGCTCGGCACCAAATGGCTGCTCGATCATGTGCCGGGCCTGGCGCAAGCGGATGGCGTGATCATCGGCGATGCCGGCAGCCCGCGCGTGCTGCGCTTTGGCGAAAAGGGCTTTGTCTGGATCGAGATCGAGGCTGCGGGCCGCGCTTCCCATGGCGCCCATGTGCATTTGGGCGACAACGCCATTGACCGGCTGCGCGTGGCCCTGGATGCCGTGGCGGCACTCCGCGCCATGGCACCTGATGCGCCGCCTGCCGTCACGGCCGCCATCGCCGCCGCGCGTGACATCAGCGAGCCCTTGTCAGGCGCGGGGGAAGCCGCGGTTCTCGGCAGCGTCACGGTGAATATCGGGCGCGTTGAAGGCGGGGCCTCGCCCAATCTGGTGCCGGCCTCGGCGCGGGCGGCCTGCGATATCCGCCTGCCGGTGGGGGTGCCCAGCGCCCGGCTGTTGGCCGCCTTGCATGAGGCGCTGGATGCGCTGCCCGGCATCACCTGGCGCGCACTCCGCTGCTTTGAACCGAACCACACGGACCCCGCTGCCCCGATTGTGCGCCATGTCCATCGGGCGGCGGAGGAGGTGCTGCGCGACCTCATTGCTGTGAATATGCGCGTCGGCGGTTCCGATGCGCGCTGGTTCCGTATGGCGGGCCTGCCCACGGTGGTTTATGGCCCGACACCCCATAATATGGGCGGCGCCGATGAATGGGTTTCGGTCGCTGAATTGGAAGCCATTGCACAGGTGCATGCCCTGGCCGGCTTTGATTTTCTGAATGGGGAGAACGGGGTGCCATGACGATTTTGGCCGAAATCCTGGCTTTCAGCCTTTTCGCCTTCTGGCTGCTGTTTTTTGCCCTGCAATGGGGGGCGCAAGCCATTGGCGCCTGGCTTGGGCGCCGCCACACGGCGCGCGGCGCTGCCCCGGCTGAGGGGGTGGGCGTGGTGGTGGGCGGCATGCTCGGCCTGCTGGCCTTTGTGCTGGCGCTGACGCTTTCCTTCGCCACCACGCGATTTGAAGAACGCCGCCAGGGCACGCTGATGGAAGCCAATGCGCTTGGCACGGCGTGGCTCCGCGCCAAGGCGATCAACCACGCGCGCGGTGAGGAATTGGCCAAGCTGTTTGAAGAATACACCAGGCTGCGCGCCGATTTCATCAAGGCGCCGGCGGATCGAGGTGCCGTGCGCGCCATCAATGACAAAACCTCGGAACTGCAAAACCGCATCTGGGAACATGTGACGGTAATCGTGCGCGAAAAGCCGGACCCCATTTCGGCTTCTCTCATGGCCGCAACGAATGAGGTGTTTGACCGTTCAACCGCGGAACGATTCGCCTTCAGCCTGACCATGCCGCCGCAAATGGTCTGGCTGTTGATGGGTATTGCAGTGCTGAGTATTGGCGCGCTGGGTTATCAATTGGGGATGCGCGGGCTATCACTGCCGATCTTGTCGGTGCTGCTGATTGCCATGTGGACATCGGTGATCGTCGTGATCCTGGATTTGAGCGCGCCGCGCATCGGCAGCCTGCGCTCCAGCGCGGCGGCCTATTACTGGACACTGGATGGCTTCAACCCCGGCACCGTACCTGCCCGACAATAGGGGCTTGCGCCTCGCTCTTCCGATCTGCCCGTGATAGGGGCAAGCGATGATGCGCGCTGCCTTTGAAACCCCCATCGCCAAGCCTGCCCGGCGCCGCAGCCCGGCCTGGGCCTGGGGGTCCTTTCTGGTCGCTTGCGCCATGGCAACGCCGATCCTGGCCGTGTTGCTGACCGCCGCCGCACCAGGGGGCGAGGTCTGGCGCCATATAATGGCCACCACATTGCCGGAAATGCTGGCCAATTCCGCCCTGCTGGCGCTGCTGGTGGCGCTGATGGCGGGCAGCGCGGGGGCAGTGGCGGCCTGGCTGGTGGTGGCGTGCGAATTTCGTGGCCGGCGCCTGCTGGAAGTGGCGCTGCTGCTGCCAATTGCCATGCCCGCCTATCTTTGCGGCTATGTCTATACGTGGCTGTTGGATGTCGCGGGGCCGGTGCAAACCACGCTGCGCCAAGCGACAGGGTTTTCCTTTGGGCAATATTGGTTCCCGGAAATCCGGAGCCTGCCGGGCGCGGCGCTCATGCTCGCCATGGTGCTTTACCCTTACGTCTATATGCTGTGCCGCGCGGCGTTCTTGCAGCAAAGCGTGTGTTTGATTGAAGCATCGCGCACCTTGGGCCACGGGCTTTCGCGCAGCTTCCTGCATGTGGCGCTGCCGCTCGCGCGCCCTGCCTTGGCCGCCGGCATTGCGCTTGCGCTGATGGAAACCCTCGCGGATTTCGGCACGGTGCAGCATTTCGCGGTGCGTACCTTCACCACCGGCATTTATGAGGCCTGGTTCGGCATGGATAATCGCCCCGCCGCCGCGCAGCTTGCGGTGGCGCTGCTTGGCTGTGTGGGTCTGTTGCTGGCCTTGGAGCATTTTTCGCGCGGCGGGCGGCGCTTTCACCCGACCACCACGCGACACCCCGCCTTGCGCCCGGTGCGGCTTTCCGGCTGGCGCGAAGGCTTGGCGCTGCTGGCTTGCGGGCTGCCGCTGATGATCGGCTTTGTCATTCCGGCGGGCGCGCTTTTGTGGCTGCTGGTGCAGGCGGGCGATCCCTTCAGCCCGGCGCGGTATCTGCCATTCGCGCGCAATTCGCTGGTGCTGTCGGGCCTTACCGCTGTGCTCGCGGTGCTGCTCGCCGCTGGCATGGCCTGGGCGGCGCGGCTTTACCCATCGCCGGCGCGCAGCATCGCCAATCGCGTCGCGTCACTTGGCTATGCGCTGCCGGGTTCGGTGATTGCGGTCGGCGTGCTGGTGCCCTTCGGGCTGTTCGACAATGCGCTGGATTCCTGGCTGCGTGCGCGGTTTGGGGTTTCTTCGGGGCTATTGCTGTCGGGCACCATGGCAGCGCTGGTCTTTGCCTATCTGGTGCGGTTTTTGGCGGTGGCGCTTTCCACCGTGGAATCGGGCCTCGCACGGCTCAAGCCATCCTATACGGATGCGGCGCGCGTCTTGGGGCGGCGCCCCGGCCAGGCGGTGCGCGAGGTTGAGGTGCCCTTGGCGCGCGGCGCTTTGCTGACCGCGGGGCTATTGGTGTTCGTGGATACGATGAAGGAATTGCCCGCGACGCTGATCGTGCGGCCCTTTGACCTCGATACGCTGGCGGTGCGTGTTTACAACCTCGCATCCGATGAAAGATTGGCCGAGGCTTCAACCGCGGCCGTTTTGATTGTGCTGGTGGGACTTTTGCCGGTGGCGGTACTCACGCGCATGATGCGGCGGGATTAAAAATGGCCTGCGCTGCATCATCAGCGCAGGCCAATGGCTAGGTTAGTTTCAGCGCCAGCCGGCGCGCTGCATGATGCGCAGCGCCTCTGGCGCCAGCGCCCCGAAACGCTGAGCATTCAATTGATCCGCGCGGAAGCTGCCAAGCGCGGTCAGCGCCGGATGCGCTGCGATGCCGGCCACCACCGGATATTCGAAATTGCCATTGGCGAACATTTCCTGCGCGCGCTGGCTGCTTAGGTATTCAATGAAGCGCAGCGCAACGGCCTTGTTTGCGGAAGACCGCACCACACCAGCGCCCGAGACATTCACATGCGTGCCGCGATCCCCGGCGCCTTGATTGGGGAAAATCACGCCAATCCTTTCATACAGCGCCTTTTCCTGCGGATTGGATGAAGCGCCAAACCGCGCCAGATAATAGGTATTGGCAATGGCAAGCCGCCCAACGCCGGCGGCAACCGCCTGGAATTGGGGCGTATCCCCACCCTGGGGTGGGCGTGCCATATTCGCCACCACGCCGCGCGCCCAGGCTTCCGCTGCCTCTGCGCCATTGGCCAAAAGAATACTGGCCATCAGCGACGTATTGTAAGGGTGTGACGCCATGCGGATCAGGATTTGGCCGCGATGAGCCGGCTGGGCGAGATCCTCATACCGCGTGAGACCTTCTGGCAGGCCTTTGGTCTTGTCATACATGATCACGCGGGCCCTTTTGGAAAGCCCATACCAAGTGCCATTCGAAGCCCGGAGGCTTTCCGGAATTCGCGATTTCAGTATCGCGCTTTCGGTTTCGGCCAGGATGCCGGCATCCACCGCGCGCGCAAGCCGCGCCGCATCCACCGTGATCAGCACATCAGCCGGGCTATTGGCGCCTTCGGATTGGATGCGCGCGATCAGCTGATCTGCGTCGCCCTCAATCAGGCGAATGCGAATGCCGGACTCCGCCGTGAAGCCATCATAGAGCGCGCGATCCGTATCATAATGGCGCGATGAATAGAGATTGAGCGTGCGTTCCTGCGCCGCGACGAGAGCAGGGCTGGCGAGCGGGGCTGCGAAGGGCAGGGCGAGCAGAGAGCGGCGACGCATGGTGAATCCTTTCATAGGGGCCTTATCGAAATAGTGCCAATTGCACGGCTGCGCTATACTGCAATTGAGAATAATTCGCAACACTAGGAATGGATGAAATTTCATGATTGCTGCCGCAAGCATCAGCCGCCCCTTCTGTTTGGTCTCACGCATTCCTGGGCTTGAGAAGCCGGCCTTCGCGGCGCATAAGAGGCATTCTCATTTCCTCCTTCCCGGGCGCTGGCCCGAAGCGAGCCTTTTCCTTGTCCAACCCAGTCATGGTCGCAACAAAGCCCGAAGCGGCGGAAATGCCGGGGCCATCACGCATTGAAGCGATGTGCGTGGAGCAGGGGCTGAAAATGACCGGCCAGCGCCGGCTGATCGCGCGCATCTTGAGCGAGGCCGAAGATCACCCTGATGTGGAGGAATTGCACCGCCGCGCCTTGCAGCGGGACAAGCGCGTTTCGATTGCGACCGTCTATCGCACGGTGCGCCTGCTGGAAGAACGCGGCATTCTGGAAAGGCGGGATTTTGGCGGCGGACGCGCGCGGTATGATCTGGCAGATCGCGGCCATCATCATCATTTGATTGATGTTGAAACCGGCCATGTCATTGAATTTGCGGATGAGGTTCATGAGGCCCTGGCGGCGGCAATCGCCAAGCGCCTGGGCTATGAACTGGTAGGCCACAAGCTTGAATTATTTGGCCGCCGATTGAAGCTTGAGGAAACGCCGCCGAAGCCCAAGCGCCGCTGATCCCAGGCTATCTTCGCGGTCGCCTTCTGCCCCAGGGATGGCGCAAATAAAGCCCAACCTGGCGCATTTCCTGCCCAAGCATCAGTGCTGCCTGCAAGGAAGCTTGGGCCAGGCCGCATGGCAATAGCTTCAGAAGCAGCGCCTTGGCAGGCAGTGCCTGGCCACGCTGTGCCAAGGCGCAGGCTGTCAGGAATTTTGCTTCCCGAAAGCTCACCGCCGGGTCCTCGGCGATACCGAAGTGAAGCGAAAGATCGGCCATGGGGTTGGCAATTTGGCCAAGCGCCTCTGCCGCTTCTGTGACCCGGGCGGGGGCCTCATTCGGGGTAGAAGTGTTGCGCCACGCCAAAAGGATGGCCTTTTCTGCCACGGGCAGCAGCTTGGGCGGGCTGCCGGCCCAGGGCCAAAGGGGGATGCCTGTGGTTGCCATACGAATCTCCTTACAATGCAAATGCGAATAAGTCGCAATTGCGATTCTTGCAAGCGCCAATCAGCTTGGCTAAGCTGCCTTTGGTCAGGAGACGTCTTGCCTCTTGGTGGATTTGATCCTGGTTGGCGTGGCTTGGGGTGATTTGCCTCGGCGCGCGCGGATGTGACCGGTAAGGAGACTGCGATGGCCCGATTCGAAACACGCGTGACGCGCCGCTGTGAAGCCGCAGTGATTACCGCCTATCAGGAATTGCGTGAGATCGGCACGGCTGATCCCCAAGCCTTCGACGCCTGCACAACGCTCTATCGCATCCACCACCCTGAAGCGTCAGTGACGGAAGCGCGCCGCCTTGTGGCGGAATGGATAGACCATCACATTATTCGCCAGGAAAACACCATGGCGCTGGCCGGTTGCGGCTGCGGCGAAGACCACGCCTGATCAACAAAAGCCCCGCGCGGCAAGGCCGGCGGGGCATGGCATTTGAAAGAAACTTCAGCCCTGCAAGCCGCGCAGGAATTTCGCCCGCGCCCCGCCGCCCGCCATCAGGAAGGCGTGGTCTGAACCGCTCAGCAGGAAGCGCGCGCCAAGGGCGATGTAATCCGGCGCCACTTTTTCATCATAAACACCGCCCATACCCATGACCTTGCCATGCGCCTTGCAGGCCGCCGCAACCTTGGCATAGGCGGCGCGCACATCAGGATGCCCGATCTGCCCGGCAATACCCATGGAAGCGGTCAGGTCCGATGTGCCGATCATCAGGCAATCCACCCCCGGCACGGCGGCGATGGAATCCGCATTGGCAACGGCTTCCGGCGTTTCGATCATCACCGTCACCATGATCTGTTCGTTGAGTTCCTTCTGCGCCGCGGCGGTATCCGCAACCTGGAAGGCGTATTGCGCCGGCGGGCCGCCCCAGGAACGCTCACCAAGCGGCGGGTAGCGGAAGGCGCGCACCACATCGCGGGCTTCATCCACAGTATCAATATGCGGCACCACCACACCCATGGCGCCATTATCCAGGCAGCGCGTGCCTTCAAACAGCGCATCCTTGCAGCAGCGCACCATTGGCGTGATGCCCTGCGAAAGCGCCGCCATGGCCATGCGCGTCGCGTCATCCACGCTCATTGCGCCATGTTCCATGTCAATGAACAGCCAATCAAAGCCTGATGCTGCTGCGATCATGCCAACGGCGGGTGTGCGCAAATGATGCACGCCAAAACCAAGGGCGAGTTCACCCTTTTCCAGACGGCGACGCGCGAAATTGGGAGCGAGTGGCATGGTGTTTCCTCTTGGGATTTGTGAATGATGGAACCGGACTAAGCCGCACCGCCGGGGGCGAGTTTGTCCTGCGTTTTGGTTTCAAAATCACTGGCGTCATGGCGTTCATGCAATTGTTCGGATGGCTCCCCGGTCACGCGATTCACCATCCGCCCGCGCCTCACCGCGGGGCGGGCGAAGATGGCTTCCGCCCAGCGCTGCACATTCTTGTATTCATGCACGGCCAAAAATTCCGCCGCGCCATACAAGTAGCC
>JBIIIE010000119.1:0-8152 GCA_044235135.1 Roseomonas sp.
TCGCCAGGGCGCGCGAAGGGCACGTATTGCACCGGCACACCAAGCGTATCGGCAATGGCGCGCGCCATGCTGGGCGAAACCCCGGCGGGATCGCCATTTTCCGCGCGGCTCGTCACCAGCAGGAAATTTCCCATATTGATGCCGGCGCGCAAAACGCCTTTTGGCGCCAATTCCGCCTTGACTTGATCCATCATGATTTCTTTCCTTGTCACTACTGTGTTTCAGGCGCGCAGGAATTGAAAGCCGCGAAGCGCTGCGGCGTCAGGCAAGGCGTCGCGGCATTGCCCATGAAGCGCGCGCCCGACGCAAGCCTTGATCGCTGAAGGCGTTACTGAGGCGTGGTGCCGGCAGGCGCGGGTGTCTTCATCATCGTGCCGGTCATGGGGATGAAGTAAACGCCCACATCCTTGCGGCTGCGCACGCGGCCTTCCTCATCTTTCGTGTAAATGTAGAGGAACTGGCCACGACGGAAAGGCTGACCGATTGGAATGACCAGCCGGCCACCAGGCTTCAATTGCTGCAGCAGCGCCGGTGGCACATATTGCGCGGCGCAGGTGACGATGATGGTGTCAAAACCGCCGGTTACTTCAGGCCAGCCAAAGAAACCATCACCGACGCGGGTTTCAAGATTGTTGAAGCCAATAGGGGCAAAAATGCGCTGCACAGCACGCCCCAACGGTTCGATAATTTCGATGGAATATTGCTTTGCCACGATCCGGGACAACAGCGCTGCCTGAAAGCCCGATCCGGTACCAATTTCCAAGACCACATGCTCGGGCTTCGGCTGACATGCCTGCGTCATATAGGCCTGCCCCAGATAGTCAGAAAGCGCCGAGCCAAAGCCAATGGCCCAAGGCTTGGCTTCCGTTTCATAGGCATTGGCAGCGCCATTCTGACGCGCTTCATAATTGTAATGGAAATACTCGCGCGGCACTTCACCAAAGGCGCGGACCACGGCGGGGTCCGCTTCGCCAAAGCGAGACTTCAGATAGGATTCAATACGGGCCAATGCCGGTTGCCTGCGCGCCTGAATGGCCGCAAAAGCGCCCTCTGAAATCTCTACTGGGCGACCCGAAGCCGCCATGGCTTCAATATAGGCTGCACGATTCCAGGCCGGCGTTTGCGCCTTGATCGCCGGCGCGAAAAGCAAACCAGCACCCGTCAGGGTCAGAGCGCGGCGGGATAAAAGCATCTTCATTTCCTTGGCCAAACTGATACCGTAGCGACATAACAAACAGCGCCGCAAAGCAAAAGAGCCGAAAGCCCCACGCCATGCCCTATCAAATTGGCAAGCGGCGTAGCCACCACGGAAAAGGCGCCATTCAGGGCCCAGGCCCAGGGCAGCAAGGCAGGGCCTTCCTGCTGAAACCGATCAAGCCCAAGTGGGAAAGGAAAACCAAGCGCAATTGACATCGGCGCAATCACCAGTACCAGCATGGCAACGCGGAGCGCCCAGGGCCAATCAAGAATGGCAAGAATGCCAAGATGGGCAGCCGCGATGGCAAGCAGGCAGGACCCAACCACGATCAGCGCGATCCAAATGAGTGTCGCTGCCGGCCTTGTCACGCGTTCAACCATCATGGCGCCAAGGCCGGAACAGACCAGCATCACGGTCAAGACCAGCGCGAAACCAAAGGTGCGGTCGCCAAGCAGCAGCACGGCATATTCGATGAAGGCGATTTCAATGAGCAGAAAGCCAAGCCCAAGCGCCGGAAAATAAATCAATGCGCGACCCAATATGGCTTTCGGCACACGCAGCGTCCCGCGCGCGAAGATGGGCAAGGCGCTGACCAGCAAAGCCAGGATAATCGCCTGCGCCAGCACAGCCACATTCACGAGCAGCCCGATTTCCTGCTGCGGCAAAACCTCCATACGCTCCAGCGCAGAAGGCAAGGCTGGCAGTCGCACCAAAGGCGAAAGCCAGGGCCGATCCGCCGTAATGGGCGAACGGTCAAAGGCATCACGGGGCATGGTGCCGGCCAGCAGCATGCGCATTTCCTCAGCCACCGCATCGCTGGGGGCACCGGTTTGCACCATGCCGGAGTCAAGCGAAATCGCCGGCAGATCATTCCAAATTTCGCGGCCCTCAGCGGAAAGATGCGGCGCGTAGGAAATATCGAAGGACCTGGCTTCGGCAAAGGCCAGCAGCTTTTCCATGCGTTCTGGCGTCAGCGGATCACGTGCCACCAGCACGCGCAAATTCCACGCCGATCTGATCACGGCCATATGTGCCGCGGGTTCCTTGATGCCCGCCCGCAAAAGTGCAGCATGGGCGGTAGCCAAGACACGCACGGCATAGACCGGCAATTCACGAATGCCGATGGGCAGGGAAATCATGCCGCCCGGCTTCAGCATGCCGATGAAATCCGCCAGCGCTTCCACGGTATAGATATGCCGATTGGCATCGGCAGCACCCAGAAAATCTCCTGAAATATCCACCAAATCAAAAGCGCCCACGGCCTTGAGCGGATGCGCGTCCGAAAGTTGCACACGCGGGTCCGGCGCCAGGGCGGGCGAAGGGCCAAAGCCCCTTTCCAAGGCTTCGCGCAGCATGGGTTCGGGTTCAATCACCGTGACGCCGGCAGCGCCAAGCTTCAAGACCTCAACCACACGAAAGCCGCCAGCGGCACCAAGCACCAATACGCGCGGATGTTCCAGCAGGGCATAGGGCGCAGCATCAAGCGCTGCCGGGGCATGGCCCGCCTGAGGCGCTTCCATCGGCAATGCTGCAATGCGCGCACCATCCCGATAAAGCCCAAAGGTGCGCGGTGGCGCGGGGGTGCCGAGCGCACCGGCGTTATTGGATACATCCGTATCCAATCTTTCGGTGAAATTATCAAGCAACTGATAAACCCCGCGCGGCGTATAGCGTTCCGCCACTATACGACTTTCCGGCACATTCAGGGGCGCATAGACCGGCTTGAATTCATTCACGCGCGGGGTGGCGAGAAGTAAAATCGCGGCCTCGGCCACCACCAGACAGACCAGCGCGGCGACGCGCCATGCGCCCTTGGCGGATAATATCGCGGCCAAGGCCAAGAAGGGCAGCAAGGCGGGCACCAGATGGAAAGGATGCAGCACCAGCATCAGCACCAAAGCAAAGCAGGCACCCAATCCAGCACCCAGCAGGTCATAACCATAGACCTTGCCGACCTGATTGGAATACACCACAAAATTGAGCGAGACCGCAAAACCCGCCAAAAAGAAAAATGGGAAAAGTGCAGCGTAATACAGTGCGATATTGCCAAGCTGCGGCCAGGCGGTAGCGGGGTTTTGCAGTTCAAGCGGGTTGAAGCCATTGCCTGTGGCGGCAATCCAGCCGGCAGCGCCAGTCAGCAGCATGGCCATAGGCAAGCCCGGCAAAAGCCAGCTTGCATGGCGCAAAAAAACCTGCCGTCCCAGCACCATTACCACGCCGGAAACTGCAAAGCCGATCATGGCAATGGAAATCACCCAATAGCCATATTCAGACCAGGAAGCGACGGCGAAGAAACGCGTCAGCGCGATTTCAACGCCAACCGCCGTGCCGGCGATCAGAAAAAGGGGCAATAACGTCAGCATCAGGCCCAGACTGCCTTATGATTCAAAAACTGCAATAGCTCGACGTTGAAACGATCTGCCCTATCCACAAAAAGCGCGTGGCCGGCATCTTCAAAAATTGAAACACTGGGCGCGGGATGGCGCACGGCCACTGCTTCGGCCTGGGCGCGCAGCCGCGGCGTCACGGCGTAGAATACAGGGCGGCGCGTTGAGTAAAGCGCCTGGCGCCAGAATTCGCGCGGTCGAGGATAGGAGAGCAGTTTGATGGAAGCTTCCACCGGCATGCGTTGGGCTTCGCGCGACAGCGCATCAAGATAGGCTTCGTCTTGCGGTGTACGATACATGCTGCGCACGAAACCGCGCATGGTGTGGTCCCGCTTGGTGCGCAGATTGCTGAAGAAGTTGGACGCACGCGGTGGCGGCGGATCAGCCTCCCCCACTGAATTGTCAATCAGCACAAGGCCAGCAAGGCGCTGATCCCCCTTCAGATCAAGCCAGGAAAGCGCATCCAGCACACCAAGAGACCATCCGGCCAGCACCACACGGCCCGGCGGCAATTGATCGAGCAGATCGGCAATGTCGCGCCCGCGGCGTTCGGGTTCATAGCCCTGCACAGGAATGGCACTTTGTCCCTGCCCGCGCGGGTCAAACGCAATTACGGTGAAGTTCTGCTGAAAATGGGCGATCTGAGGCGCGAAGATACGCGCAGGCATGCACCAACCGGGAACGAAAACCAGCAGGGGTCCTTTGCCGTTTTGCGTATAATGCAAGCGCACCCCATCGCTTGAACGAAAGAACTTGCCCTGCGCCGCGGCATGCGCATTGCGGATGAAAAGAAAAGGTGCCGCCAGCAAGGCGCGGCGCGCGGCCTTCATAAGGGCCTGCGCGCCTTCAACGCCGCAGCCAGCGTGCCGTCATCCAGCACATCAAGCGCGCCACCAATCGGCACGCCCTGCGCAAGCCGCGTGATGGCAACACCGCTTGGCTTCAGCCGATCCATCACGTAATGCGCGGTGGTCGCCCCTTCCACGGTTGCGGGCAAGGCCAGAATTACCTCTGCCACATCGCCCTGTTCAATGCGGGCAAGCAGCGGCTGAATCGCCAAATCCTCAGGTCCCGTCCCAGACAATGCGGAAAGCATCCCCCCCAGCACATGATACAGGCCATGGTGGGCATGGGCGCGTTCCAGGGCCCATAAATCCGCAACTCCCTCCACCACGCAAACCAGCTTCCGGTCCCGATGCGGATCGCGGCAAATGGCGCAGGGCGATACAGTATCCAGATTGCCGCAAACCTCGCAGGATTTCACCGCGCTTGCCGCATCACGCAACGCAGCAGCGAGTGGCAGCATCTGCCCATCCGGATCCATCAGCATTTTCAGGACAGCGCGCCGCGCACTGCGCCGGCCAAGACCAGGCAGGCGCGACAGCAGCGCAATCAAATGCTCGATCGGGTCGTTATGCAGCATCAGGCTGCAAGCAAGCTCAGAAAGGCAGCTTCATGCCGGGCGGCAGGTTGATGCCCGCGGTCGCCTTCTGCATTTCAGCCGCCATGGTCGCTTCCACCTTCTGCTTCGCATCGGCATGCGCAGCCACCAGCAAATCTTCCAGCACTTCGCGTTCCTCGGCATTCATCAGGGAAGGATCAATGGTCACGCGGCGCAAATCACCCTTGCCGGTCAGTCGCACCAGCACCATGCCGCCGCCGGATTGGCCTTCCACTTCGGTCGCTTCCAGCTTGGCCTGCATTTCCTGCATGCGCGATTGCATCTGCTGCGCCTGCTTCAACATATTGCCCAGGTTCTTCATGGTGTCCTTCGCCTAAAAATCATCGGGGGGTGTTTCATCATCGCCGTAAGCGGGTTCGGCATCAGGCGGCGCGAAATCGCGCGCATCATCATCATCGGCGGTCGCGGCGCTGCGCGATAGGCCATAGGCATCGGCCGCGCCATCATGCACCGCTTCAATCGTCGCCCCCGGAAAGGCAGCCAAAATCGCCTGCACCAGGGGATGAGCGCGCGCGCTTGCAAGCCTGTCAGCCTCCGCTTCCTTGCCCTGTGCGGCGAGTGTTGGCGCGCCGGCTTCCTGGCTGATGATCACGGTCCAGCGCTGGCCGGTTGCTTCGCTCAGCAGCGCGGTCAATTGCGCGGCCAAATCGCGCGGCGCATCCGGTTCCGGGTTGATTTCAAGCCGCCCCGGCGCAATCCGCACCGGATGCACGCTATGGCGTAATTGCGCATGCAATAGCGGCTTCACGCCTGAAGCCAGCGCCACAATTTCCTGCCAGGTGCTGGGCTGCGCCAACGCCGTCACGGGTGCGCCAGGTGCTGCTTCGGCGCGTATCGGCGCGCCGCCCGCCACCGCGCGCAATCCGCCGCCGCCACCGCTGGGCGCCGGGCGTGGCGCACCGCCAATCTCGCCCGCTTCGGTCAGGCGCTTCACCAAATCACCCGGCGTTGGCATATCCGCCACATGGGCGATGCGGATCAACACCATTTCCGCTGCCGCGCGACGATCAGCACCTTCAAGCTGCAATTCGCCAATGCCCTTCAGCAGCATTTGCCAGGTGCGGCCCAGGACCGGCACGGAAAGCCGCTGCGCCAAAGCCGCACCGCGCACACGCTCGGCTTCGGGCAGTGATCCATCCTGGCGCAAAGCGGGCGCCGCGCGGAAACGCGTCAGCAAATGGCAAAGCTCGGCCAAATCCTGCAAAATCACCAAGGGATCGGCACCCAATTCATGCGCGCGGTCCATGATGCCAAGGGCTGCGGCAATATCGCCACCCATCAGCGCTTCCATCAAATCAATGATCATGGCGCGATCGGCCAGGCCCAGCATGTCGCGCACCGCTTCCGCGCGCACGTCCGAAGCGCCGGATTGGCCTATCGCCTGATCCAGCAAGGAAAGCCCATCACGCACGGAACCATCGGCGGCGCGCGCAATCATCGCCAGCGCATCGGCTTCCGCCGTCACGGCTTCCTTCTCACAAATCCGCGCAAAATGCTGCGCCAAGCTATCCTGCGGCACACGGCGCAGGGCAAAGGTTTGGCAACGGCTGCGGATGGTGATCGGCACCTTGCGCAATTCCGTTGTCGCCAGAATGAAGGTCACGCCGGATGGCGGTTCTTCCAGCGTCTTCAGAAAGGCGTTGAAGGCCGCGCCAGACAGCATGTGGCATTCATCCAGAATAAAAACCTTCTGCCGCCCTTGGCTCGCGCGGAAGCGCAGCGCTTCGCGCAATTCACGCACATCATCCACGCTATTGTTGGATGCAGCATCCAGTTCCACCACATCAGGGTGGCGGTCCGCGAGTATCGCCTTGCATTCCGGGCAAACACCGCAAGGATCCGCCGTGGGGCCGCCCTTGCCATCCACACCAATGCAATTCAGCGCGCGGGCAATGATGCGCGCCGTGGTGGTTTTGCCGACACCGCGCACGCCGGTCAGCAGAAAGGCGTGATGCACGCGCCCCTGGGCGAAGGCATGGCGCAGCGTGCGCACCAGCACATCCTGCCCAATCAGATCATCGAAGCTGGTCGGGCGATATTTGCGCGCCAGCACGCGGTAGCCCGGCTGATCGGCGGGCTTCGCCACAGGCGCAGGCGGCGGTGCAGGCGGCGGTGCCGGGTCCCCAAACAGCCCCGGCCCTTCCGGCGCCGGCGGTTCGGGCAAGCCTTCTTCTTCCGGCGGTTCGGCGCCAGGCGAAGCAATCGGGGAGCCGAACATATCGGAAGCCATGGCGCGGCGCGGTCTCTCAGAACTAAGGTGGAAGGCCGACAAACGACCCGAGCAAGAACCCGTTACGGCTGCTTCCTTCCGGACCTGACCGGGTTGGCGAGGAGCCCGTCCGCCGCCGACCTTCCGAAGTCACCATATCATGTCCCCATGCCCCAATGCCAATGGGGGGGCTTGGTTGCCCAGCGCCGGGGCACGTGGCAGGTTCACCCGCATGCTTTCCATCCCCGCCAGCCGACCCAATGCCTATACGGGCAGCCCGCTAGACCGGGCATCCCATCGCCGAGAGGATCCCGCCTTCATTGAAGCGGCCCTTGCCGACCCCAACACGGTTTTCGCCCCCGTCTGGCGTGCCCGCAACCTGATGCGCGGCGTGGCGGAAGGCGCCCCCCAGGCCGTTCTGCTGACCGGTGAGGCCGCCGGGGCACTCCGCATGGCGGGCGGGCCCTGGGCCTGGTTGGGCGAATGGGAAGGACGGCAGGTCTTTGCCGTGGATTGCTCCTCCGCCGATGACCCGATTCCCCTGCTGCCGCCGGAAATGGGCAGCTTTGCTGACCTCCGCCAAGTGGCTGGCCTGCTGCCTCCCGGTGAGGCGAGCGTTTTGGCCCATGCGCGCGGGCTGATGCATTGGCGCACCAAGCATCGGTTTTGCGGGGTATGCGGCGGCGTTTGCGAACCGCGCAGCGCTGGCCATGCCATGACCTGCACGGTCTGCAATGCACAGCATTTCCCGCGCACGGACCCCGCCGTCATCATGCTGGTGGTGCGCGGCGATTCCTGCCTGCTTGGCCATTCGCAGCGCTTCCCGAACACCACCATGTATTCAACGCTCGCCGGCTTTGTGGAGCCCGGCGAAAGCCTGGAAGAAGCCGTGCGGC
>JBIIIE010000326.1:0-3599 GCA_044235135.1 Roseomonas sp.
GCGGCGATTGACCCGATTGTGGCGGCGGCGGCCTTTGTGCAGGAAGCGCAAACCGTGGTCAGCCGGGAAATCAAGCCGATCCATCCCGCCGTGGTCACCATCGGGCAATTTGTGGGGGGCACCACCTACAACATCATTCCAGAACGCGTGCATCTGAAGGGCACGGTGCGCACGCTGCATCATGAAAGCCGCGATATCGCCGAAGCGGCCTTGCGGCGGCTTGCCGAGGGGATCGGTATTTCCATGCGCGTGAAGACGGAAATGACTTATGTGCGCAAAGTCCCGCCGCTGGTGAATGATGACAAGGTGCTGGACCCGGTGATTGCCGCCGTGCGCCGGCAAATGGGGGATGTGATCAGCGAAGGTGAGGCTTCCATGGGCGCTGAGGATTTCGCGGAATTTGCCGCCGTGGCGCCTTCTTTCCAGCTGCGCATCGGCTCCGGCCAGCCAGGCCGCGATGACCGGCTGCATAATGCCTTCTACCAGCCTGATGAGCGTTGCATCGGGCTTGGCGTGCAGGCGCTATCCCGCGCCGCCTTGGATTTGCTGGCATGAGTGTGCATCGCATCGCGGAATTGACCGCGCCCGAAGTCGCTTCCCGCTTCGCTGCCGGGGCGGTCGCGATCCTGCCCATGGGCAGCCTTGAGACCCATGGCCCGGCCTTGCCCATGGGGGATTATCTGGTCGCCGAGGAAATCGCCTGCCGCATCGCCGCCAGCGCCTATGCCAAGGGCGCGGACGCACTGGTGGCCCCGGCAATCCCTTTCGGTGGCGAGGATTTCTTCGCCGGTGTTGCGGGCGGTATCACGCTTTCGGTCGCGACGCTGACTGCCGTGATCGAAGAAATGGCCGAAGCCTTCATCAAAATCGGCACGCGGCGCATCATGATTGTGAACGGCCATGCCGGCACGATTGCGCCCGCCGATGCCGCTTCGCGCAGCATGCGCCATCGGCATGGGGTGATCATCCCGGCGCTGCATCTCTGGCGGGAAGCGGGTAAGCTGCATGGCGAATTGGGCGGGCAGCCCATCACCTTCGGCCATGGCGGTGATCCTGTCGCTTCCGTCACCATAGCGCTGAAGCCTGAATTGTGCCGCCCGGAAAAGGCGCGTCCGCGTGACGCTACCGGGCCTTATCTTGGCGTGCCGCCCACGGGCTTTGGCGCCATTCGTGCCCATGGGGTGGAATTCGCCGTGCCGATGTGGGTGGAAGAAGTCGCCCCCGGCGGTGTCGCCGCGCCTGACCCGCGCGGGGCCAATGCCGCGCATGGTACGCGGATTGTGGAACAGCTTGTCGCGGCGGGCGCATCCATCTGCGCGCAACTGCGCGATCACGCGCCGTGAAGCGCATTTGCGTCTATGGCGCCGGGGCCATCGGCGCGCATCTGGCGGCGAGGCTGGCGGCAGCCGGCGCCGAGGTGAGCGTGATTGCGCGCGGCGCCCATCTGGCCGCGATGCGGGCGCAGGGGATCACGCTGCGCGATTCGGCGGGTGAGCGAAGTTTCCATGTGCGGGCAGCGGAAAACGCCACCGATATTGGCCCGGTGGATGCTGTGCTGGTCACCGTCAAGGCACCCGCTTTACCTGCTGTGGCGGCAGGGATCGGGCCTTTGCTCGGCCCCGATACGCCCGTTGCCTTCATCATGAATGGCATTCCCTGGTGGTATTTCGATGGCATTGGCGGCGCGCTTGAAGGCAAGCGCCTGCCGCTGCTGGACCTTGATGATGCGCTGCGCCGTGCCGTGGGCGTAAAGCGCGCCATCGGCGGCGTGATCTATGCCGCGAGTTCGGTGGCAGCCCCTGGAATCGTTACCTCAGAACACGCCGATCTGAAGCTGTTTCTGGGGGAGCCGGAGGGCGTGGTTTCCCCGCGCGCCCAAGCACTGGCGGCGCTATTAAGCGCGGGCGGCATGCCGACCGAAGCGGTGGGCAATATCCGGCATCGCCTTTGGGGCAAGCTGCTCGGTAATATGGTGGTGGGGCCGCTTTGCCTGCTCTCGCGCCAGGATATGCAGGCAACGCTGGCAGACCCCGCGATTTTCGAAGCAGGTGTGCGGATTTCCGATGAAGGCACGGCTTTGGCCCGCGCCCTTGGGCATGATCTGAAAGTGCCGGGCGAAGTGCGGATGCGCCGCTTTGCGGAGACCGCGCATAAGCCTTCCATCCTGCAGGATTTGGAATTGGGCCGGCCGATGGAAATTGACGCGCTGTTTACCGCACCCTTGCAGCTTGGCCAGGCTTTGGGCGTGCCCATGCCGAATTTCGCGCTGATGGTGGCGCTGGCAAGCCAAGCGGCGCGGGCGGCGGGATTGTATCGCTAGCCTAAGGTCGCCAGAGGCGCGGCCCTCAGACCCCGGACCCCGCCATGATTTGGGGAAGGTGCGCCACTAAAATGAACGGGTTGTCATTTTCGTTACTCGCCGGGACGCTGCCGGACCTGGATGAGGCGATGAAACCCTTCGGCATGAACGGGCAACCATCTTGTCAATCGGTGTTTTCCCGTTTCTACTGCATAACATAAAGGGGATCTCGGGGCCAAGCCGATGTCGCATGATGACGACCACGACCATGAGCATGATCATGATCATCCGCCACCGCCAGAACTGCCTGAGGCGGAGGCGAATGGCTTTGGCGTCACCAGCACCACCAATGGCAATCAGAGCGGCGCGGGCTTCCAGAGCCTCTCTAATGGCAATTTTGTCATCTCCTTCCTGTCCAATAGTAGCGCCGATGACGGACAGGACATCAGGGCGCGTTTCTTTCGTCTGGATGGAAGCCCGGTCGGCCCTGATATCAGGGTGAATGAAACCACTGCCGGTACGCAAACCGGTATCAGTTCGCTCGCGCTTAATGACGGTTCCGTTTTGATTACCTGGCGCTCGCCCGATCCACTCATTGAAGGCAATTCGCATCTTTTTGGCCGGCGCTTCAGCGCTGATGGCGTGGCCTTGACGGGAGAGGTTCAACTCAGCGCCAGTGGCGCCGATGGATCGTATGTTTTCTCTCAGCGTGGCACCACGGCCACCAATAGCAACGCGCTTTATGTTGCCTATCAGAATGATGGCGAGATCATCGGCAGAACCTTCAACCACCTGACCCTCGCGCCGCAGACCGGCGAAGTTCAGCTCAATACAACCCTGACGGGCACCCCGGCCAATATCGGGCTGCAAACCCTTTCCAATGGCAATTACCTGCTGCGCTTTGATTCGCCCGAAGGCGGTGCAAATGGCACGGAAATCCGCAACCGGGTTTTTTCCACGGATGCCAATGGGGCATGGAATGCGGTCAACATCAATTCCTCGCCCGCTGATTACCTGGTGAATACAACCAGCAGCGGTGATCAGACAGGCATTCGCAGCAACCGCCTTGCCAATGGTCAGGTGTTGGAGGTGTGGCAGTCCACCGATGCGGGGGATGGTTCGGGCACCACAATTCGTGCCCGTTATTTGAGTTCGACCGGCACGCCAAGCGGCACGGACTTCGTCTTCAACACTACAGTAACCGATAACCAACGCTCGCCCTCAATCCTTGGCTTCAATGATGGGCGGCGGTTGGTCTGGTGGCATTCGTTTGAGAACGGCACGACTGACACCATTCGCG
>JBIIIE010000264.1:0-4399 GCA_044235135.1 Roseomonas sp.
TTCGCGGGCGATGGGTGGATCATAATGGCGTGCTTGGCGCCGGGGATTTTGTGATTACGACCCTTGCTGACACCTCCGTACCGGGCTTCACCCTGGCTTTGCTGGCCGATCAGAGCGTGATTGCGCTTTACGGCGGCACGGATGCCGGTGATGGCAGTGACGGCGGCATCCAGGCGGCGCGCGTGATGAGCCTGGGCGCGTCGCTTTTCCCGGCCCCTGGCACGCCAAATGAATTGACCTTGCCACCTGTATTGGCCAGCTCATTCGATGATCCGCTGCCTGAACATGATTGGGCCACAGCTGCCGCGCAGATCTCGCGCAGCATCACACCTGAGACGCCACGCTTCACCAATGGTCTTGGCAATTCCTTGGCTATGACCTTTGCCTTTCGTGACAGCGAAGATGGCCGTCCCGCGATGACGACCGGTGCGTCCGGTTTTGGCCGGCTTAATGATGATCAGATCGCGGCCGCGCTCTACGCCATTCAGCAATGGCAGGATGTGGCCAATATCACCCTGACGCGCGTTGTGGGTTTAGGAAGCCAATACAGCAATAATGCCCAGTTCACCCTGTGGAACTATACAAGTGCGACATCCAATTCCGGCCCAGCCAGCGCTTCCGGCTATGGCGGTTCGACCAATTTCAGCGGTGTTTGGCAGAATTATGTTTACCTGAACGCCGCAAAAACACTTGCAACCGCCCCGACAAATGCCAATGGCGGTCTTGAGTTCTATATGCATGAGGTCGGCCATGCGCTCGGCCTGTCGCATCCAGGACCATATAACATAGGCGGCTCTGGCACATACACCGCCTATGCGCGCGATGCCATATTCTATGAAGATTCAGAGCAATATAGTTTGATGAGTTACTTCAACGGGAACGCGACTCACGCTTTCTTGGGCTCGGCCAGCGCAGCGACGCCGCTGCTTTACGATATCGCGGCCATCCAGCGCCTTTATGGTGCCAATGTGAATACACGCACCGGTAATGATGTTTACGGGTTCAACGCCAATGCGGGCCAGGCCTTTTCCATCACAGGTGCGGATCAGCAAATTGTCTTTGCGGTTTGGGATGCAGGCGGGTGCGATGTTTTCGATTTCTCCGGCTATGATGAAACGCAATGGATCAATCTGAATGAGGAAGCCTTCTCCTCAGTCGGGGGCTTGCGCAACAACATCTCCATCGCCCGGAATGTGACGATCGAAGACGCCTATGGCGGTTTGGGTGCTGATTCCATCCTGGGATCGGACGTCAGCAATCTGTTGCGCGGCAACGCCGGGGCAGATACGCTTGATGGCGGAGCCGGCGCCGATGTGCTGGAAGGCGGTTTGGGCAATGATCTCTATCTTGGTATCACTGGCGCCGATCAGGTGAATGAAAGCCAAGGCGGCGGTGCGGATACGCTGATCGCCACAACAAGCCTTTTTCTGGCCGCGAATATCGAGGTTGCCATCATTGCGCCAGGCGTGACCGATATCAGCCTTACCGGCGGCGCAGCGAATGAGATGATCATCGGCAATTCAGGCGCCAATTTCCTTTTTGGGGATGCGGGCGATGATACGCTGAATGGCATCGCCGGCGATGACGAGATTTACGGGCAAGACGGCAATGACCATCTTGTTTCCAGCAAGGGTGCCTTGCTGCTCGATGGCGGCGCGGGTGATGATGTGATTCTTGTCGGCAATGCGAATCTTGCAGACATCATGGCTTTGTTCAATCCGCCTTGAAGCCTATCCGGCTTTTGCGGCGTGTCCTCGCGCAGCGACATCATATGATGAGCATGTGTTGGTTTCTTGGGTTGTCATCTCGGTGGCCGTGCCCGATACAACACGCACAGCTTCGGGACCTACCCACTATGGACAGGCCAGCCCTGTCCGCTAGCAAAGACTGATCACCAACAAAAAAGGATCAAACGCCATGGCGATTTCTCAGCGCGAAGAACGCGACCTTTTGGGCCATGATGCCTTCACCCTCATTGCGTCGACCCACCAGCCAGCCATCGCCGCCCTGCCGCCTGAGGAGCTGCGCGCCATCGCGACCCGGCTGCGTGCCGAACACGCCAAGCTGCGCGACCTGATCCGTGAAGGCCACCGTGCCAAGCGCGGCAAGGGCGATGCCCGCGCCGCCGCGAATGCCGAAGCCGGCAAGGCAACACGCCGCAAGCAAGTTTATGCTTCGGCGCTGAAGCGGGTGAACAGCCGCTTCGATGAGTTGACCCAGGAACGCCGCCGCGCCGAACACCGGGCGGCGCTGAAGGAAGCACTCGCCCGCCGCCAGGCGCAGCGCGCCCAGCATCCGGCTTCAGGCTTCGGCGCAAGCGCCGGCATGCAAAGCAAGGCGAGTGCAAAGGGCAGAAACCACGTCCATGGCGCGCGGGTGGGCAGCGTTTCCGCCCAGAATAAGCGCGCCCAGGCACGCCGCGACGGATAACCCTTAGCCGCTGGGGGGCGGAGCCGGCGGGTCCTTGGGTAGGGCGAAAACCCCGCTGGCGCGCAGCACTGGCTTGCCATCGGCCATGCAAACGCCCTGGGCGAAAACCAGGGTGCGGGTTTTGCGCAGCAGCATCGGTTCGCATTGCAGCCAGGTGCCCAGCAGCGCCGGGGCCAAATAATCCGAATTGAGGCTGATTGTGGTGAAAAACCCCTTCACCCCGGCGAGTTGAAAGCCGCCAATTCCAAGCGCCAGGTCCGCAAAGGTCGCCAACATGCCACCATGGGCCATGTCCTTGCTGTTGCAATGGCGTTTTTCGATGCGCAGACCGAAGGCAAGCGGCCCGTGATCCCGGCGGATCATGATGGGGCCGATGGGTTCCAGAAAGGGGCCGCCGGCGGGGCGCGGGACGAAGCCCTCGGGAATGATGGGGGAGGCAGGCTGATCCAAGGCGAAGCGACTTTCCTTTTGTGCTGCTAGGGAAGCTATCGCGGAAGCCAGATTCGCGAAACGCGCCGTGCCTTTGCCTTGGCTTTGCCCGGTTTTGCCCGTAAGGCGCCTGCGAACCGGAGAATTATTTGCCCATGAACCCCCATTCCCCCCCGATCCTGCCCGTGATCCTGTCAGGCGGCACCGGCACGCGGCTTTGGCCGCTGTCGCGCGAAAGCTACCCGAAGCAGTTTTGGCCTCTGGCATCTGACAAGACCATGCTGGCGGAAACCGCGGCGCGCGGGACGGGTGAGGGGTTCTTGCCCCCCATGGTGGTCTGCAATGAAGCGCATCGCTTTCTGGTCGCCGAACAATTGCGCGACAAGGGCGCTGCCATTGTTTTGGAACCGGTGGGCCGCAATAGCGCGCCGGCCATCGCCGCCGCCGCCCTGATTGCCGAGGAAACCGCGCCGGGCGCCGTGCTGTGGTTCATGGCCGCCGATGCCGCGATTGGTGATGTGCCGGCGCTGCAAGCCGCGCTGCATAAGGCCGCAGCGGCGGCGCAATCGGGTGCCATTGTCACCTTCGGCATGCAGCCCACCGCGCCCGAGACCGGCTATGGCTATATCGAAGCCGGCGATGCCCTGCCCGGCAGTGACGGCGTACAGCGCATCGCCCGCTTCGTCGAAAAGCCCGATGCCGCCCGCGCGGTGGAATTTCTGAAGACGGGTCGGCATTTGTGGAATTCCGGCATGTTCGTCGCCACCGCCGCCACCATGCTGGCGGAGATGGAAGCCCATGCGCCGGATGTATTGAAGGGCGTGCGCGCCGCTGTTGCTGGCGCCGCACGCGATGGTGATTTCATCCGGTTGGACGCCACCGCCTTCACCGCCACGCCATCCATCAGCATTGACTATGCGGTGATGGAACGCACGCAAAAGGCTGCCGTCGTGCCGGCGGCCATTGGCTGGTCTGATATCGGTTCCTGGGCTGCGCTTTGGGAGATTCAGCAAAAGGACAGCGCCGGCAATGCCACTTTGGGGCCGGTGGAATTGGTGGATGCGAAGAATTGCTATGTCCGCAGCGAAGCCATGCTGACCGGCGTGATCGGCTTGCAGGATGCGGTGGTAGTGGTGACGGATGATGCTGTTCTGGCCATGCATCGCGACCATGCGCAGGATGTGAAAAAGCTTTTGGATCGGCTGAAGGCGCGCGGCGCCAAGGAAGCCACCGAACATCGCCGCGCCTATCGCCCCTGGGGCCATTATGAAGGTCTGATCATGGGTGATCGCTTCCAGGTCAAGAAGATCGAAGTCCGCCCTGGCGCCAAGTTATCGCTGCAAAAGCATTTCCACCGCGCGGAACATTGGGTGGTGGTATCCGGCACTGCCATTGTGCGGCGCGATGGGGAAGAAATCATGCTGCGGGAGAATGAAAGCGTTTATCTGCCGCTGGGCTGCATCCATCGCATGGAAAACCCAGGCAAGATTCCGCTGACGCTGATTGAAGTGCAGTCCGGGTCTTACCTCGGCGAAGATGA
>JBIIIE010000121.1:0-7987 GCA_044235135.1 Roseomonas sp.
AATCCGGTTGCGGAAAGTCAACAACCGGACGTCTCGTGCTTGGGATGGAAACGCCGGATGCGGGGCGTGTCAGCTTCGATGGTGCGGTGATGCCGCCGCCGGGCAGCGCAGCCTGGCGCGGCCTGCGGGCGCGCATGCAAATGGTGTTTCAGGATCCCTTGGGCGCGCTTGACCGTCGGCTATCCATCGCAACACAAATCGCCGAACCGCTCGATATTCACGGGATTGCCGGTGCTTCCGAAAGGGGCGCGCGGGTAGAAGCCCTGTTGCGTGCGGTCGGGTTGCGGCCTGACCAGGGCATTCGCTACCCGCATGAGCTTTCCGGCGGCCAGCGCCAACGCGCGGTTCTGGCGCGCGCCTTGGCGACCGATCCCGCGTTGCTGGTGTGTGACGAACCGATCAGCGCGCTTGATGTTTCCATTCAGGCGCAGGTCATGAATCTGCTGTTGGATTTGCAGGAAGAATTCGGCACCGCCATGCTGTTTGTCAGCCACGACCTAAGGGCCGTTCGGCAAGTGAGCCACCGTGTCGCGGTGATGTACCTTGGCCGCATTGTTGAGGAAGGCGAACCGGATGGTGTGCTGCATGAACCAGCGCATCCTTATTCTCGCGCCCTTGTCTCCGCCATTCCGCATCCGGGCCGCGCGGGCCAGCGCATTGTCTTGCAAGGCGACCCGCCCAACCCGGCCGATCGCCCTGCCGGCTGCGCCTTTCATCCGCGCTGCCCTGTCGCCAGCCATCTTTGCGCGCGTGAGGCACCCGTTCTGAAGCCGCGCGCCGATGGGCGGCTTGTCGCCTGCCATGTCGCCCATGGAGAGATCGCCGCAGGGCAGGGCATTGCCCGGCAGGAGGCCGCCTGATGCTCCGTTTTATCGCCTCTCGCCTTGCGCGCGCCGGCTTGACCATCGCCATGGTCGTAACCTTTGCCTTTGTGGTGCTGCGCCTTTCGGGTGATCCTGCGCAAATCATCATGGGTGCTGATGCGCCGCCGGAAGCGGTGGATGCCTTCCGGACCGCCTGGGGCTTGGATGAGCCGATTTGGGTGCAGTATTTCTCCTATTTCTGGGCGATCCTGCAGGGTGATTTGGGACGGTCCATGCGCGATGGGCGTGATGCGATCGTGCTGGTCACGGAACGTATTCCGGCGACTTTGGCGCTGACGCTTCCCGCGCTGGCGATCAAGATTTTTCTTGGCATTCCGGCGGGGATTTATGCCGCTTTGCATCGCAATTCCCTGGCAGATCGGGTGGTGATGATCATCGCCGTGGCCGGCTTTACCGTGCCCTCCTTTGTTTTGGGCCTGCTGCTTGTCCTGGTTTTTGCCGTACAACTTGGTTGGCTGCCCTCGGGCGGGCAGGAAAGCTGGCGCCACGGCATTCTGCCCGTCATTACGCTTGGGCTTGGCGGCGCCGCGGTGCTGGCGCGCTTTACGCGCAGCGCCATGCTTGAGGTTCTGGGCCAGCCCTATATCCGCACTGCCAGCGCGAAGGGTGTGCCATGGCGCGCGGTTGTGACGGGGCATGCCCTGCCGAATGCCGCCATTCCGACCGTCACCATCATCGGCTTCATGGTGGGCACCTTGATCGCGGGGGCGGTGGTGGTCGAAAGCGTTTTTTCCTGGCCAGGCGTTGGTCGGTTGCTCGTGGTCGCAGTCGCCAATCGGGATTTGGCCGTGGTTCAATGCATCTTGCTGCTGGTGGCCATCACCATGGTCTGCGCCAATCTGATTGTTGATTTGCTCTATGGCTTACTTGATCCGCGCTTGCGCGCGGCGCCGCGAAAGGCCGCCTGATATGCCCGAAGCTCCTCTGGTTGTCGCCGCGCCGACAGCGCCCCCAAAAATACGGCGCAAGGCGCCGCCGGCCTTGGTCATTTTCGGCATTGGCTGGCTGTTATTGATGCTTATGGTCGCTTTGCTCGCGGATATTCTCGCCCCCTATGCCTATACGGCGCTTGATTTGCGCAATCGCCTTTCACCGCCCATCCTGCTTGGCGGCACCTGGCTGCACCCGCTCGGAACGGATGAGCTTGGGCGCGATGTGCTCTCACGGCTGATCTATTCCATCCGCACCAGCCTTTTGATCGCCTTCGGCGCCACCATCATCGGCGCAGTAATCGGCACATCACTTGGATTTCTTGCGGCGCATTTCAGGGGATTGTTGGAACAGGCCGTGCTTGCACTGGTGGATTTCTCGGCCTCACTTCCCTTTCTTATTCTTGCCTTGGCGGTGCTCGCGTTTTTCGGCAATTCACTTGTGTTGCTGGTTTGTCTGCTTGGGCTGCATGCCTGGGAAAGATATGCACGGATCGCGCGCGGCCTTGCATTGGCCGCAGGCGCGCAGGGCTATGCGGCCGCGGTCAGGGGGCTCGGCGCTTCACCATGGCGCATTTATGGCCGGCATGTGCTGCCCAATATCGCCTCAACACTCATTGTTTCCATGACACTCGCTTTTCCGGAAGTGATTCTGCTGGAATCCGGGCTTTCCTTTCTGGGTCTTGGTGTGCAGCCGCCAGAGACATCGCTTGGTTCTATGGTGGGCTATGGGCGCGAATATCTCACGCGGGCGCCCTGGATTCTGCTCGCCCCCGCCAGCACGATTGTGCTGACAACGCTCTCCGTTTCGCTGATTGGTGATTGGCTGCGCGATGGGCTTGACCCCACGCTGCGGTGAAGGAATGCACCGCAGCCGTTAGTGCGGAGCGCGCATACTAGCGCCGGCGCATCGCGGTCGGGTAAAGCCGTCCATTTTCTGCCCGCATGGCTTCCAGGACGAAATCGCCCGGTAGATCGTGCAATTCCTCAGTGGGCGGCAAATCGCCCGCGGCATCCAAAGCACCCCGCAATGGCCGCCCTTCCATGCCGGCGCCATCAATGCCGAGTATATGCAGAATGGTCGGCACAATATCGGTCAAATCTGCGGGTTCTTGGATTACCGCGCCTTGCCGGAAGGGGCCGCCCTGCATGACCAGAACGGTCGCAAGTTCGGCACGATGCAGACCGCCATGCATGCCGCCGCCTTCCGGTACATCCGGCGCGTCGAAGGGGGCCGTGCCTGGCAGGCCCCATTCATCCAAGCCTTCATCACCTGCGAATGTTGCGACCAGATCGGCGCTGCGCGCATGCGCCGAACCAAGCAAGGCCAGCGGCGCCGCACGCCCGGGCGCCAGGATCGCAGGATCACGTGCCAATAACGGACCAGCCCAGTTTTGCATGGCCAGGAAATCCGCCACCTGAGACGCAAGCGATGGATCCCTCAGCCAAAGGCCAGGCGCGGCAGCAGGCGCCACCACAATATCTACATCGGGCGCCATGCCGGTGCCAGCGCGGAAGCCGGCGCGCTGCAATTCGCTCCGCAGGCAGGTCTTGCCGCGCCCGGTCACATGGCCATGATCCGAAAGCACAATGATTGCGATTTCCTGCGCATCTGCCTGCGCATCACGCCAGGCGATGATTTGCCCAAGCACCGCATCGGCGGCTTTCAGCGCGCGTTGCGTATGCTCAGCCCGCAACCCGCCCCAATGGAAGGAAACATCGGGTTCGGAAAGCCAAAGCAGCGCCACATCCGGCTTGATTTGGGGCAATACGTGTTCAAGCAGAACGCGGCCGGCAAATTCAACCCGTGCAATATTCGGCACGGCAGCGGGCGGCGTTACGCCCAGCGCTGCAACCACACGCTCCGCTGTCTCGCCTGACGTATCCTCGACATTCCAGCGAAAGCCGCCAAGCCGTTCCGCTGCGGGGTGGAGCAAGCGCGCCGCCCCCGCCGTGCCGGCGCTCACAAGCGCAAAACTCATTCCATGCGGTGCCAGGCGCTCTGCAAGGCTTGGGCGTTGCAAGGGCGATTCCGCGCCGGCGGCCAGCGTGATGACATCTTCAACAAGCTTGGTGCGAATGAGACGTTCAGGCGCGACCGAGGCATCGAAAACCGTATTGGCGACCAGCCCATGCCCGCCAGGGCGGCAGCCTGTGATGAGCGATGGCGTGGCCACCCGTGTTTCCGAGGGGAAGATGCTGCGCGCCCGCGCAAAGCGCGCACCGGCTGCGCCCAACGCATGCAGATGCGGCGTCGCCACGGGGTCCACCATATCCGGGCGCAGCCCATCAAGGGCAATCATGATCACGCGTGTCATAACATCCTCCCAATCAGTGCCGAAGTTTTCGGCGTCACGCCAGAAATGCCGGAAGCCGCAAGCCGGGATGGATCAGCAATGACTTCAGCGTGCCGCGCGCTTGCGGCAGTACCGACCAATAATCGAAGGTCGGTGCCTCGGCAATGGCTGCGCGCTTATACGAAAAACCGGTCTTGATGGGACCCAAAAGAGGGAGCCGTTCAAGCGCAGAAAGCCGGCGCATGGCCAAGGGCACGGCGACATTCCCTCGCACGGTTAAATGCGGATGGAGTGCATAATTCTGGAATACCGTGGCGACATTGCGTTCCGTCGCGCGCAGGGCCGTTACGTTACGTGAATTGATAGAGATGCTTCCATCGTCGGCGTTTTCGATCCCGGCCACGATCCGCATGAGGGTGGACTTGCCAAAACCTGAAGGCCCGACAAGGGCCACAAATTCACCTGCGGCCACATTGAGGGTGACCTGCCCCCCCCAAGGGCACGCTGGCAGATTTTGAGGCGGAACGCGCATTGTGCAGCGTGACGGTTCCGATCTTCTTCGTTGCTCGGTCATCATCGCTTGCGCTACGTATGAGCGTGATGAAGCTCGTTGTGGCGCTATTCCGATTATATGGAAGACGACGAAGAACACGGTTGAGGATACAGACCATGCGTGGATTGGTTTTAGTTATTGGTCTAGAAGCACGTTGTCATAACCTCGCAGAAGACACCCATGGCAGTCCCTGTCACCTTTGCTGCTCCCCATTCATTCCTTGGTGCACGTCCGCATGATCGGGGCGCTAGCTTTTGCGTGGCGGGCGTGCCGCTTGATATTGGCACAACAAACCGGGCGGGTTCCCGTGATGGGCCGCGCGCCATACGCGCAGCAGCACGCATGCTGACCGATGGGCGGCACCCGATCACGGGCGCTGATCCCTCTCGGCTTGATCTTTCTGATCTTGGCGAATTTGATATTGCGCTTGGGGATATCGAAAAAAGCCTGGCTATGATCGAAGATCAGGCAGCAGGGCTGGCCCACCTGCTTGCCTTTGGCGGCGAGCATGGCGTCACTCTGGCTTTGTTGCGCGCGCTGACCAAGCGGTTGGGTGGGCCTGTTGGGGTGCTGCATATAGATGCGCATCTCGACACTTCCGAGGATAATTTTGGGCAACGCTTTGCCCATGGCGCCGTGTTTTGGCATGCCATTACGGAAGGCCTGATAGACCCGCGGCGGATGGTCCAGCTTGGCATCCGTTCCCCGGCGTGGCCAGAAATGTTCGCCTGGACTCGCGAACAGGGTGTCACCACGATCATGGCGCATGAAATCCACGAAGCCCCTCTCTCGGCCACCATCGCCAAGGCGCGGGCGGTGCTGGGGAGCGGCCCCTGTTATCTTTCCGTTGATATTGATGGGCTGGACCCAGCCTTTGCGCCGGGCACCGGCACACCCGAAATCGGTGGGCTTGCAAGCTGGCAGGTGCAGATGATCCTGCGCGGCATGGCGGGCGTGGATTTTCGGGGCGCCGATATCGTGGAAGTGGCGCCGGCCTATGATGTGGCGGAAATTACCGCTCTCGCCGCCGCCACCATGGCCTGGGAATATCTCTGCCTTATGAGCCAGAAGGGCTGATTTCCGGATAAATTCCCGCTGAATCAGCTTTTCATCGCGCCGATATGCGCGTTTTTCATGGGTGATGCGCAAAAATACTCTTGCATCTGGCGTCATGGCCGGATATCTAACGGTCAGCGCAAATCATTGGAGCTGCGCTGACGCCATCGCACGTGCCGCGAGGCCCGCTTTCCGGGCCACAAGCAACGACGGGACGCGTCCTTTGTTCGATCCGGCCTTGTGGGCCGGAATGTTCGAGGGAGCCGCCTGTGTCGCCTGTCTGCCGCTCTGCGATGATCTCCTCATCGCTTTGAACGCAGCGCCCTAGGGGCGATTTGCTGCGCGCTTGCGCCTGACCCAAAGCCCATCGGGCTTGGGTGGGGGCATGCGGCTTTGGCCCGGCGGGCTTCCTAATTCCCGCCGCTGCGCCCGGCCTTAGTGGCCGTGGTGCGGCGGCGGGACGCGTCTCCGTTTCCCTGGAAGGTTCATCCGATGGATCACATCCGTTCGCGTCGCGCTGTCGCCCCTTTGCGGCGCAACACCACTGGTCAGCAATGGCCGAATGTGGAAAGCCTGCTGCGCAGCACGCGGCCGGAAGAACCGCTTTATTGCCTGCGGCCCCATGCGGTCACTGAAGCAGCACAGCGCTTCCATGCCGCTTTTCCGGGCGATGTGCTTTACGCCGTGAAATGCAATGCGGAACCGGCCATGCTACGGGCGGTGGCCGCTGGCGGCGTAACGCATTTCGATTGTGCCTCGGAGGCGGAAATACGCCTGCTGCGCAGCATGTTCCCCAAGGCGGCCTTGCATTTCATGCATCCGGTGAAATCCCGCGGCGCGATCCGTGCGGCATGGCATGATTTCGGCGTGCGTGATTTCGTGCTGGACACGGCGGAAGAACTGCAAAAGATCCGCACCGAAACGGGCGGCGGTGATCTTGGCCTTGTGGTGCGCCTGGCACTCCCCAAGGGAAAGGCGGCCTATGATCTTTCGGGCAAATTCGGCGCTGAACCCGCCATCGCGGCGGCCTTGCTGCGCGCGGCGCGCCCGCATGCGGCAAGACTTGGCGTTTCCTTCCATGTCGGGTCGCAATGCCTTGAACCCGAAGCCTGGACGCATGCGATCCAACTGGCGCAATCGGTGATTGCGGCTTCCGGTGTGGCGGTGGACATTCTGGACATTGGCGGCGGCTTTCCGGTGGCCTATCCGGGAAGTGTTCCCCCGCCGCTTTCCGCCTTCATGGCGGCGATCACGGATGCCGTAGCGGTGCTGCGCCCGGGCACCAGGCTTTGGGCCGAACCGGGCCGCGCCCTGGTGGCCAGCGGCGCCTCGGTGGTGGTGCAGGTGCAGCAACGCCGCGGCAATGCGCTTTATGTGAATGATGGCGTTTATGGCGCGCTTTCAGATGCCGGTGCGCCTGGCTTTCGCTTTCCGCATCGGCTGGTCCCTTCGAATGGGCGCCAGCCCAGCGCGCGTGCCGAGGATTTCATTCTTTTCGGCCCCACCTGCGATTCAGCAGATGTCATGAAAGGTCCATGGACTCTGCCGGGTGATGTCTGCGAAGAGGATTGGATCGAAATCGGGCAGTTGGGCGCTTATGGCACGGCTTTGCGCACGGCCTTCAACGGCTTTGATCGGGCCTTTGTCGCCGAGGTCGCGGATGCGCCCTTGCTGATGAACCCGCAATACTCACTCACTGCGGCGCGGGCCGCCTGAAGTGCAAGGGAAGAATGAGATGAAACACACTTCTTTCGCGGGCAAGCTTGTCATGCTCGGCTTTGGTTCCATCGGGCAGGGCGTGCTGCCACTGATCCTTCGGCATATTGATATGCCGAAGGAAAGGATTGAGATCGTCACCTCTGACGCGCGCGGCGTTGAAATTGCGAAGCAGCTTGGCATTCACCACACCGTGCTGCCGCTGACGCGGGATAATTACGCGGCAGAGCTGCGCGCGCGGCTATCGGCGGGGGATTTCCTGCTGAACCTTTCCGTGGATGTTTCCTCCGTGGCGCTGGTGCAGCTCTGCCGAGAGATCGGCGCGCTTTACCTTGATACCTGCGTGGAGCCCTGGGCCGGCGGCTATACGGACCCAGCGCTTTCGCCATCCCAGCGTTCCAATTATGCGTTGCGCGAAAGCGCGCTCGCGCTCAAGAACGGGGCGGGGCCAACAGCGGTCATGACGCATGGCGCCAATCCCGGCCTGGTTTCGCATTTCGTGAAGCAGGCGCTGCTGAATATCGCGCAAGATACCGGCCATGGCGTGAACAT
>JBIIIE010000122.1:0-7968 GCA_044235135.1 Roseomonas sp.
GCCATCGGTCAGGAAGCGCGGCATCATGCTTTGGCGCTGGTCATCGCTTTCATTGGCACGAATCCCATGCACAATGGTGTGGTGGATGGCATCAAGGCCGCCGCCCCAAATCCATTCATCATCGGCCAGCGATGGGAAGCCGCCCAGGGCCCCCTGCCCGCCCGCACCATGGCAGCCCGCACAATTATTGGCGAAGGCACCGCGCCCGCCCGCCATGGCAAAGGCGCGCAATTCCGGATCCGCCGCGATCTGTTCGGGCGTTGCCGCCCGCATGCGTGACATCATCGGCGCCATGCGCGCTTCCGCCTGCTGCACATCACGCACCACGGCTTCTCGTGCGATCCAGCCGGAAGTGCCTGTCGCCCCGGGGATCGGCAGCGCAGGGTAGATCACCACCCAAACCAGGCTGAAGGCAATGCAGGCATAAAAGGTCCAAAGCCACCATTTGGGCAAAGGCGTGTTCAGTTCCTTCAGCCCATCCCATTCATGGCCGGTGGTGTTCTGACCGCTCAGGCTGTCTTTTTCGATTTTCGTCGGCATGGCCGCTACTCCTCACGAAGGGGGCCGCGCGCGGTCGTCGCGCAGCGGCATATCGGCATGGGATTCGAAGTGCTTGCGCCGCGATGGCCGCAGCACGAACCAAAGCATCCCGAGGAACAGGGCAAAGAACCAAACCACCCAAAGGGCACGAAGCGCGGGGTAGAGTTCAACCAGGCTTTGCATCTTCTGCGCCCCCTATTGCTGCCGAAGCTGCGCCGGCGTCACATCGCGGAAATCCACGAGCGTGCCGAGCATCTGCAAATAGGCCACCAGCGCATCCATTTCCGTGATGCGCAGCGGATCGCCGTCAAAGGCACCCTGCCGCGCACGGGCATAACGGGCATTGAAGCCGGCCGCATCCGCATCGGGCCGCGCCTGGGCTTCCAGGTCGGTCTTGGCATTGACGATCATCTCATCCGTATAGGGCACACCCACCGCGCGGAGTGCGCGCAGATGATCCGCCACACGTTCATAATCCAAGGGTCGATCCAGGAAGGAATAGGGCGGCATGATGGAAGCCGGCACCACCGCGCGTGGGGAGCGCAAATGCGCCGCATGCCAATCATCCGAATAGCGGCCACCAACACGCGCCAAATCAGGCCCGGTCCGCTTTGATCCCCATTGGAAGGGATGGTCATACATGCTTTCCGCCGCCAGGCTGAAATGGCCATAGCGTTCCAATTCGTCGCGGAAGGGGCGCACCATTTGGCTGTGGCAGACATAACAACCTTCGCGCACATAGATATTGCGCCCCATTTGTTCGAGCGGCGTATAGGGTCTGACACCCTGCACGCGTTCAATCGTGGTTTCCACCGTAAACAGCGGGACGATCTGCACCAGACCGCCAATGGAAACCGTGAGCAGCGTCAGCACGCCCATCAGGACAACATTGCGTTCAATAACGCCGTGATCACGAAGCCAGCGGAACATTTGCGATCCTCCCTTATTCCGCCGCGACAGCATGGGCAGGGACAAGACGCGGCGCGGGTTCCGCGGCTTCCCCATCGGTGACGGTCTTCCACAAATTGAAGGCCATGATCAGCGCACCTGCCAGATACATCACCCCGCCAAGCGCGCGGATGACGTAATAGGGATGCATGGCTTCCACGGTTTCCACGAAGGAATATTGCAGGAAGCCAAGCTCATCAAAGGCACGCCACATCAGGCCTTGCATGATGCCCGATACCCACATCGCCGTGATGTAGAACACGATCCCAAGTGTCGCGACCCAGAAATGCCAGGAAATCAGGCGCTCACTCCAGATGGCTTTCTTTTTCCATAGCACCGGGAAAAGATAATAAAGCGCACCGAAAGTGATGAAGCCAACCCAGCCCATGGCACCGGAATGCACATGGCCGATGGTCCAATCCGTATAATGCGAAAGACCATTGACGGCCTTGATGGACATGACCGGGCCTTCAAAAGTGGACATGCCGTAAAAGCCGACCGCCGCCACGCTGAAGCGCAATGAGGGATTGGTGCGCAGCTTGTCCCAGGCGCCAGAAAGCGTCATGAGGCCATTGATCATGCCACCCCAGGATGGCATCCAAAGCATGATCGAAAACACCATGCCAAGCGTCTGCGCCCAATCGGGCAGCGCGGTGTAGTGCAGATGGTGCGGACCCGCCCAGATATACAAAAAGATCAAGGTCCAGAAATGGATGATGGAAAGCCTGTAGGAATAAACGGGACGATCCGCCTGCTTCGGGATGAAGTAATACATCATCCCAAGAAAGCCTGCGGTCAGGAAGAAACCGACCGCATTATGCCCATACCACCATTGGATCATGGCCCCCTGCACCCCAGGCGTGGCGGAATAGGAATGCGAAGACCCAAGGCTGATCGGCACCGCGATATTATTGCCGATATGCAGCATGGCAACCGTGATGATGAAGGCAAGGAAGAACCAATTCGCCACATAGATATGCGGTTCTTCCCGACGCATGATGGTGCCGCCAAAGGCGATCAGGTAGAACACCCAGACCACGGTCAGCCATAAATCCACATACCATTCCGGTTCGGCATATTCCTTGCTCTGCGTAATGCCCAGCACATAGCCAAGGGCCGCCATGACAATGACGAATTGATAGCCCCAGAACAGGAACCACCCCATGTCATCGCCGCCAAACAGCCTGGCGCGACAAGTGCGCTGCACGACGAAAAGGCTGGTGCAGAACAGCGCATTGCCACCAAAGGCAAAGATCACCGCGCTGGTATGCACCGGGCGAAGCCGCCCGAAGCTGGTCCATTCCAGATCAAGATTAAGCAATGGAAAAGCGAGTTGCAGCGCGATGACAACGCCCATCAGGAAGCCAACCACGCCCCAAAAGGCGGTGGCGATGGCAAAGGCGCGAATCGGGCCTTCCACCATGATGGGCTGATCACCGGGCGCGCTACGCGCCGAGGCGGCAATGGCGGCCATATCTAGTCTCCCTCAAGACGCGGGACTCGAAACGGGCCGCGTCGGGGGCAGAAAACGCCCATGAGCACTCTTCGTCCTTGATCCGGATCAATTTCACCAAAGGACTCTGCGCTAAATTGCCGCTCAATCGCGCGGGCCTGGCGCCCGCGGGGCAAGCGGAGGAAGTTTCATGCCAAGCGAAGCAGCCATTGCGCCGCGCCGACTCGCCATTCGTAAGGTCGCGCCTGATCGCCCCTGGGCCTGGCTGAGCGCCGGTTGGCGCGATCTGATGGCAAATCCGAGGATCGGTTTCTTCTATGGCGGCGCCTTGGCGGCGTCCGGTTGGCTATTGATTTTGACCCTGCTGGGTGTGCGTTCCGCTTGGGTGATCCTGCCGGCCTCGGCGGGATTTTTCATGGTGGCACCCTTGCTGGCGACCGGGCTTTATGAGGCAAGCCGGCTGCGCGCCGAAGGGAAGCCTGTGACTTTCAGCGCCTGCCTTGGCGGCTTCACGCGCAATGGCCAGCAGCTTGCCTTTCTTGGCGTCGTTCTCGTGATCTTGCATTTGTTCTGGGTGCGCGTGGCGGCGCTGATTTTCATGCTGATGTTCGGCATCAATTTCACGCCAAGCCTTGAAGATTTACCCCTGGCCATGTTGCGTTCGGACATGCTGCTGCCCTTCTTGATTGTCGGCACTGGCGCGGGCGCCATTCTGGCGGCGACAGCTTTTGCGATTTCGGCGATATCCATTCCCATGCTGGTGGATCGCGATGTCTCAGCCATGGAAGCGATTGCGCTTTCCATGCGCGCGGTGCTGACCAATCCGGGCGCCATGATTTTCTGGGCCGGGCTGATTGTGGTGTTCACCGCCATGGCGATGGTGCCGTTCTTCCTTGGCCTCGCGCTGGTGGTACCGTTGATCGGGCATGCCACCTGGCATGCCTATAAGGATCTGGTGATCGAAGCCTGATCAGGGGCGCATGGTCAGCGCGGTCATGCCCGTGCCGCGCAAGGGTTCAGCGAGCCGCGCGAAATCACAGAGCAGCGGGCGGGTTTCGCGCGGGTCTATGATTTCCTCCACCCAAAAAGCCTCGGCGGTGCGGAAGGGCGAACGCAGTTTTTGCAGGCGTTCGTCAATTTCGGCAATCTTGGCTTCGCGATCCGTGGCCGCATTCACCTCCGCCGCGTAAGCCGCCTCAATCCCGCCTTCCAGCGGCAAGGAACCCCAGCGCCCGGATGGCCAAGCATAGCGGATGGAATAGCGCCCGGCAGGTTGATGCACCACGCCGGCAACACCAAAGGCATTGCGCAGTATCACGGTGCACCAGGGCGCACGGCATTGATTGACTGCCGCCATGGCGCGCACGCCCCAGCGGATGGTGGCGGTCCTCTCCGCTTCCAGCCCGACCGCGAAGCCTGGGCAATCCATCAGATACACCACGGGCAAATGGAAGGTTTCCGCCATATCCACGAAGCGGATAATCTTGGCGCAGGCATCCGCGGTCCAGGACCCGCCAGAGAATACCGGATCGGATGCCATCACCGCCACCGGCAAGCCATCCAGTCGCGCAAGCCCGGTGATGATGGGCCGGCCAAACCAGCGCCCCATTTCAAAAAAACTGCCCTTATCGAATAGGGTTTCGACAATCGGGCGCATCTTATAGGCTTGGCGCGGGTCGCGCGGGATCACATTGATCAGCTTGGCATCGCGGCGTTCGGGATCATCGCGGGATCGCAGCCGGGGCGAAACCTCAAACACCGATTGCGGCAGATAAGAAAGAAAGCGCCGCGCGGCGGCGAAGGCCTCTTCTTCCGTATCCACCGCATCATCCACCGCGCCGGCCTTGCATTGAATCTCCCAACCGCCGAGGTCGCGTTTGTCGAGCTTCTCCCCAAGCCGGGCCACCACCGGCGGGCCGGCGACAAACATCGCGGAAGATTTCGTCATCACCGAATAATGCGCCGCCGCCAACCGCGCCGCGCCCAACCCCGCGACCGATCCCAGGCCGAGTGTTACCACCGGCACCAGGCCAAGATTCTGCGTCGTCAAATGATAAAGCTGCGTGCCGCCAACCCCGCCCGGCAGATTGGCGCGCCCGGTGGTTTCGATGGTTTTCACCGAACCGCCGCCGCCCGAACCTTCAATCAGGCGAATGATCGGCAGGCGCAATTCATTGGCCATGCGTTCCGCCATGATGGGTTTTTCGCGAATGGTCGCATCGGCGCTGCCGCCGCGCACGGTGAAGTCATCACCCACCACCACCACGGGGCGACCTTCAATCGCGGCGCGGCCCATGACGCAGTTGCTTGGTGTCAGCGCCACCAGATCACCCTTGGCATCATATTCGCCGCGCCCGGCAATGGCGCCGACTTCGTGGAAGCTGTCCCTATCCACCAGCTTCAACACGCGTTCACGCACCGTGAGCCGCCCGCCATCATGTTGGCGCTTCACCTTATCGGGCCCGCCCATGGCTTCGGCCATTTTGCGGCGGCGGTTGAGTTCCTCGATTTCCGGTTGCCAAGTCATAAGGCGTTTCCCTGGATGCGTTTCCAGGCAAGTGTCACGCGAGACACCGCGCCCTGCAAGCGGGCGTTGTCGCAGGCGCGCCGAACCCCCATGATAAGCGGCTGCCAGCCGTACAGAGAGAGGCACCATGCCAATTGACGAAAGCCTGAAATTCCTGCCCGTGAATATCGCGGTGCTGACCGTGAGCGATACGCGCGATATGGCAAGCGACCGTTCCGGCCAAACCCTGCAAGACAGGATCGAAGCCGCGCGGCATCACTGCGTGGCGCGGGAGATTGTGAAGGATGATCCGAACGCGATTGAAGCCGTGTTGCGGCGCTGGATTGCCGATCCTTCCGTTGATTGCATCATCACCACCGGCGGCACCGGCATAACGGGCCGCGATGTGACACCGGAAGCCTTCAAGCGCGTGCTGGAGAAGGAAATCGAAGGCTTCGGCGAATTGTTCCGCTGGATCAGCTTTCAGAAGATCGGTACGTCCACCATCCAATCCCGCGCCATGGGCGGTGTTGCGGGCGGTACCTATCTTTTCGCGCTGCCTGGTTCAACCGGCGCCTGCAAGGATGGCTGGGATGAGATTCTGCGCTTCCAATTGGATTCGCGGCACCGCCCCTGCAATCTGGTGGAGCTGATGCCGCGCCTATTGGAACATTTGAAGCCTGTGTGAAGGGCGCGCGAGGGTCGCGAAACCCCTCGCGCGTTATGCCTCAGGCAGCCTTGGAAGTCGCCAAGGCCTTCCACACACTTTCTGGTGTCGCTGGCATATCAATATGCTTCACGCCATCACCGGCCAAAGCATCCACCACCGCATTTATCAGCGCAGGCGGGCTGCCCACCGCGCCGGCTTCACCCGCGCCCTTCACGCCAAGCGGGTTCGTCTCACACGGCACTTCGATGAAATCCACATCAATATTGGGCAGATCATCGGCGCGTGGCAGCGCGTAATCCATGAAGGATGCCGACAGAAGCTGGCCGCTTTCCGCATCAAAGGCCGTGCGTTCCAGCATGGCCTGGCCAATGCCCTGCGCCACACCACCATGCACCTGGCCGCGCACGATCAGCGGGTTCAGCGCATGGCCCACATCATCAATCACCACGTAATTCGCAACCTTGATGATGCCGGTGTCGGGGTCCACCTCAACCTCGGCGGCGTGGCAGCCATTGGGGAAGGTATGGGATTTGATCTGCGCCACTTCCAAAGCATCCAGCAGCGTCACTTCCTGGCCCTTGGCAGCACGCGCCTTCTGCGCTGCGGCCAATTCCAGAATGCCGATGCCCTTATCGGTGCCGACAACACCAAAGCGGCCATTGGCCGTGGTGAATTCAATATCCGCAACCGCCGCTTCCAAATGCTCGGAAGCCGCCTTCTTGCCCTTTTCAACAACCGAGGCCGCGGTCACCAGAATGGCCTGACCTTCGGAATAAAGGCTGCGCGCGCCACCCGTGCCGCCGCCCGAGGGCAGGCTTTCGGAATCGCCCTGTTTTACGCGGATTTTTTCAATCGGGATGCCAAGCTCATGGCTGGTCAGCATGGCATAGGCGGTTTCATGCCCCTGCCCAGTGCTTTGCGTGCCGACATAAACATCCACGAAGCCATCATCGGCAAAGCGCACTGCGGCATTTTCGGTCGCGTCACCACCGGTCGCTTCCAGGTAATAGGCAAAGCCAATGCCGCGCCTTTTGCCACGCCTTTGACTCTCCGCGCGGCGCGCGGCGAAGCCGGACCAGTTCAGCTTTTCCAAAGCAGTGTCCATGAGTTTCGCAAACTCACCTGAATCATAACGCTGCCCCATGGCCGAGACGTATGGCATGGCGGAAGACGGCACCATGTTGCGCTTGCGGATCGCGACACGATCAATGCCCATTTCCTGCGCCGCCGTGTCAATCAGGCGTTCCACCAGATAATTGCTCTCGGGCCGGCCAGCGCCGCGATAGGCGTCCACCGGCACGGTATTGGTGATGACGCCCACCACATTGGCGTAGATGGCACCGAAATCATAAACACTCGCCAGCACCTTGGTGCCGGCGCCGGTTGGGATGAAGGGCGCGAAAGTGTTCAGATAGGCGCCCATATTCGCCCAATTTTTCGTGCGCAGCGCCAGGAACTTGCCATCCTTATCCAAGGCCAATTCGCCAGCGGTGATATTGTCCCGCCCATGCGTGTCTGATTGGAAGGCTTCCGTGCGCTCGGATGTCCATTTCACCGGGCGCTTCAGTTTGCGCGCGGCGAAGCAGGTCAGCACATGTTCGGCATACAAAAACAGCTTCATGCCAAAGCCGCCGCCAACATCGGGAGTCACCACGCGGAAATGATCTTCCGGCAGGTTGAAGACGCTGCCGGCCAGAAGCTTGCGCACCAACCAGGAGCCCTGGGTATTGGTGTGCAAAGTCCACTTGTTGCTGCCGGCATCATAATCCGCCACCGCCGCGCGGGCTTCCATGCTGGCAACCACCACGCGGTTATTCACCACCGTCAAGCGCGTGACATGCGCAGCCTTGG
>JBIIIE010000123.1:0-7940 GCA_044235135.1 Roseomonas sp.
GGCGCCATTGGTTCTCCGCCCGCCGTGATCAATGCGGTGGTGGATGCGCTTTCCGATTATGGCGTGACGCATGTCGAAATGCCGGCGACCCCGGCGAAAATCTGGCAGATCATCAATAGCGGCCGCCGCGCGGCGGCAGAATAAAGGACCTCACCCATGTATGATTTCGCCTATCACAAGCCCACCAGCCTTGCCGATGCCGCGAAGCTGCTGGCTGACCCGGATGCCAAGGCGGTTTCCGGCGGGCATACGCTGATCCCGGCGCTGAAGCATCGGCTTAACAAGCCATCAGCGCTGGTAGATCTTTCCGGCATTGCCGAGATGAAGGGCATTCGCCGCGAAGGCAATGCCATCATCATCGGCGCGCTGACACGGCATGTGGAAGTCGCCAATAGCGCGGAAGTGAAGGCCGCCATTCCGGCTTTGGCCTACATGGCTTCGCATATCGGCGATGTGCAGGTGCGTAATCGCGGCACGATTGGTGGCTCGGTTTCCAATAACGACCCGGCGGCGGATTACCCGGCGGCGGTGCTCGGCCTTGGCGCCACCATCCACACCAATAAGCGCAAGATCGCCGCCGATGATTTCTTCCAGGGCATGTTCACCACGGCTTTGGCTGCGGATGAAATCCTGGTGGCGGTGGAATTCCCGATCCCGGAGAAGGCCGGCTACGCCAAGATGAAGAACCCGGCCAGCCGCTATGTCATGGCGGGTGTTTTCATCTCCAAAGGCGCCGGCGGCGTCAGGGTTGCGGTGAATGGCGCCGGGCCTTGCGTGTTCCGTCAGGCGGATATGGAAAAGGCGCTGGCGGGCAATTGGTCGGCCGATGCGGTGGCCGGTGTCAGCCAAGCCGCCGATGGCATGAATAGTGATATCCATGGCAGCGCCGAATATCGCGCGCATCTGGTCGGTGTGATGGCCAAGCGCGCCTTGGCAGCCGCTGGCTAAATCCTTTTGGCCTGAGCGAAATACGGCATGGCGGCCTTCGGGCCGCCATTTTCGTTTGGGTAGGTAAGGCTGGCCCATTCGCTGCTTCTGCGCCATGATTGCCCCACAGGTCACAGGGGCAGCGCCATGGACATCAATAATCCAGACATCATCGCCGAAGTCCGCACGGTGTTTGACCGTTACGAAGCCGCCATAGCTGCCAATGATACCGCCGTGCTGGATCAATCCTTCTGGGATGATCCGCGCGTGGTGCGTTATGGCATTACGGAAATCCTCTATGGCATCGAAGCCATCCGCGCCTTTCGCGCCAGTGTGAAATCCTATGCGCCGCGCGCGCAGAAGAAGATCACCATCACCAGTTTCGGGCGCGATTTCGCCACCACCAATCTGGAATATCAACGCCTGGATAGCGGCCTGATCGGGCGCGAGACCAAGATCATGGCGCGCATCCCAGGCCAGGGCTGGCGCGTTGTCTCCGCCCATGTCTCTCTATTGGGGCAAACCGATCCGGGCCGTGTCGCGAAAGGCTGATGCCATGAGCAAAACTGTCGACTGCTTCTACACGCTGTCCTCCCCCTGGATGTATCTGGGGGGCAAGCAGCTTTCCGATATCATCAAGCGCCACGGCGCCAATCTTGTTCTGCGGCCATATGATTTTCGCCTGGTGGTGCCGCATACGGGGGGCATTGCGCTCCGCACCCGCCCGGAACCGCGCCAGGATTATCACGCATTGGAATTGGATCGCTGGTCGCTGCATCTTGGCATCCCGATCAAGCTCAAGCCCAAGCACTACCCGCCCTCAGACCAACGCCCCGCCGGGCATATGGTGATGGCGGCAGCGGCGCGCGGTATGGATGCGATGCGGCTTTCCCATGCGCTGCTGCAGGCGATTTGGCTGGAAGATCGGGACATTGCGGACCCGCGCACCCGCATCGCCATTGCCGAAGAACAGGGCATGCCGGGCGAAAGCCTGCACCGCGAAGAAGAAAGTGCCAGCATCCAGGCCGAATTTGACCGCAACAACCGCGACGCCATCGCGCGCGGCGTTTTTGGCGCGCCCACTTATGTTTGTGATGAGCTGTTCCTCTGGGGCCAGGATCGGCTGTTCTTCCTCGACAAATATCTGGCCGGGGAGGCGGTGCAATCCGGCCCCGTCAAAACCATCGCCAAAACAAGGCCGCGCTGAGCATGGCGCGGCATGTGGTGGTGATTGGCGCCGGTGCGGTTGGCGCGGCCTCGGCGTTGGCGGCGCTGAAGGAAGGCCATCGGGTCACCATTTTGGACCCCGCCGAACCGGGCGGGGAACAGGCGGCATCCTATGGCAATGGCTGCTGGCTCAGCCCCATGTCGGTGATCCCGCCGGCGGTGCCGGGGATTTGGAAGAAGCTGCCGAAATTCCTGGCTGACCCGCTGGGCCCGCTCGCCATTCGTTGGAGCTATTTGCCGCAAGTGGCCCCCTGGCTGATCCGCTATTTGGCTTCCGGCTGGCGGTGGGAGGATGTGGCGCGCACCGCCCATGCGCTGCGCCCCTTGGTGCAGGATGCGCCGCGCCTGCATAAGGCTTTGGCCGAACAGGCCGGGGTTGGCCATCTGATCGAAAGGCGGGGGCTGATGTATATCTACCCCTCCCGCGCCGATTTCGAAGCCGAGCGCAAAGCCTGGGATATCCGCCATCAGGTCGGCGTGCGCTGGATTGAACTTGATGCGGATGAGCTTCGCCAGCGCGAACCGGAACTCGACCGCCGCTATGGTTTCGGCATTTTTGTGGATGAGGGCGGGCATTGCACCGACCCCGGCGCCTATGTCGCCGCCCTGATCGGGCTGGCGCAGGCTGAGGGTGCGAAGCTGATCCGCGCCCATGCCACGGGTTTCAGGATTGAAGCCGGCAGGCTCAAGGCTGTGACCACCAGCCAGGGAGAAATCCCCTGCGATGCCGCCGTGATCGCCGCCGGGGTGCATTCCAAGCCGCTGGCCCGCGCGGCGGGGGATGATGTGCCGCTGGAAAGCGAACGCGGCTATCACGCCGAAATCAGCGCGCCGGAAGTCTCTCCGCGCCATGGGCTGATGCCCTCAGACGGCAAAATGTCCATCATGCGGACAGCGCGGGGCTTGCGTTGCGCCGGGCAGGTGGAGATTGCGGGGATCGAGGCCGCGCCCAATTGGCAGCGCGCAGAAATCCTGAAAAATCATTTGTTAAGCTGCTTCCCCGGCCTGCCGCGCGATATTCCCGCTGAGAGGATCAAATTCTGGCTGGGGCATCGGCCATCCATGCCGGACGGCATGCCCTGCCTTGGCCCGTCCCGCGCGACGCCAGATGTCATCCACGCCTTTGGCCATGGCCATACCGGCCTGGTCGCCGCCGCCCGGACGGGTGAGGTGGTGGCGGCGCTGCTGACCCGCCGCGCCGCGCCTATCCCCATCGCCGCTTTCGACTCGCGACGTTTCAAGGCATTTTTTTAGCTTTTCGCGCGCGGCGCTTAAGATTTTTCTCGCTTTTCAGGGAACGTGGTGTCATGCTGCCAAATACCAGCGTTGCATCCCGCGCGTTGCGGTCATTTATGTGTGGATAGTCAAACAGTGTTTCCTGAAAACGAGCACCAGGATAGCACCGGGCCGATCGAGGCCGAGGTGAAGTGGTATAACTCCCGTAAAGGCTTCGGCTTCGTACTGGGACCAGATGGGCAGGATGTGTTTTTTCACGCCTCTGCCCTGACAGAGGCAGGCATTGAGCCGCCAGATACCGGCGACAAGCTGGTGTGCGAGATTGGGTCCGACCGGCAGGGCCGGCGCCTGATCACGCGGATCATGCAGCTGAAGAAGGGCGAAGGCGGTGGCGAAGCGCGCCCGCCGCGCCGTGAATTCGGCGGCGGTGGCGGCTTTGGGGATCGCCCCCCGCGCCGCGATTTCGGGGACCGCCCCCCGCGGCGTGATTTCGGTGATCGTCCCCCGCGCCGTGATTTTGGTGGCGGCGGCGGCTTTGGCGGCGGTGGCTTCGGTGATCGTCCCCCGCGCCGTGACTTCGGCGGTGGCGGCGGCTTTGGTGGCGGCGGTGGCTTCGGTGACCGCCCCCCGCGTCGTGATTTCGGGGATCGTCCCCCGCCGCGTCGCGAATTCAGCCGCGATGAAGGTGGGCCGACCTATGACATCGCCGGCACGGTCAAGTGGTTCGACCAGGTGCGCGGCTTTGGCTTCGTGACGCCGGAAGATGGTGGTCAGGATGTCTTCCTGCATTCATCGGTGCTGCAACGCGCCGGCAAGCAGGATGTGCAGCAGGGCGAAAAGGTTGCGCTTGAAGTGCGCGATGGTCAGCGCGGCCGCCAGGCCGTGAATATGAAGGACTGAAAAATCCTGCATTCTGGCCCTTCGGGCCGTGATGACGTTCAGAAAACGAGGGGCATGTCCCCTCGTTTTTTTGTGGCGTAGTGTCACGGTCCTTGTGTCTATTTGTGATTGAGAAAGCTGAAGACAGCATCAGTAGTTTTACCGAATTTCAATAAAAAACCCGATTTTTCAATGGTTTATTTAACCGCTTTTTCATTTCCCTCTGAGAAATTGGGGGTGTCCCGAAAATCGGGCGCAGCGAAGGGAAAATCCCATGAATCTGAATTCGGTGAACACCAATCTGGCGGCGATGACCGCGCTTCAGTCCCTGAACCGGACCAATGATGCGCTTGGTGTCGTCCAAAAACGCGTGTCCACAGGCTTTCGTGTCGCCGACGCCAAGGATGATGGCGGCGCCTTTGCGGTCGCGCAAACGGTACGGGGCGACGTTGCCGGCCTGACGGCAGCCAATGAACAATTGGGCGGGCTCAAGGGCATTGTAGATGTGACCCTGCAAGGCCTTGGGCAGGTCTCAAAGACCATGGTTGAGTTGCGCACGGTGCTGACACGTCTTGCGGACGGTACCATCAATAACGCGCAGCGCCTGCAGTATGAACAGCAATACACGCAGCTTCAGACCCAGGTGGAACGCTTCATCGAAGACGCCACCTATAACGGCCGCACGCTGCTCTCCACCGACACCGCATCGGGCGGCGGGGATATCGTATCCATTCGCAATGAAGTGGGCACCACACTGACCATTGCGGCATTCGATGGAGCGATTGATTTCGTGGTGGCCGCGCCGCCCGCCGATGCCGCAGCCGCGCAGGCAGCGATTGCGGGCGATTGGTCGGATGTGAATGCGAACATCAACGACGCGCTCAATCGTCTTGGAGCGGATGCGCGCTATATTGACGCTCAGATCAATTATAACCGCGACAAGCTTGACGCGATTGAAGGCGGGCTTGGTGCCTTGATTGACGCCGATATCGCCAAGGAAGCCGCGCGCCTTCAGGCGCTGCAGATCAGGCAACAGCTTGGCACTCAGACGCTGTCCATCACCAACCAGGCACCTCAGGCACTGATCTCCCTGTTTGGTCGTTGATGTGAAATACCCCCTCGCCTGATCCGATTTTTTGTGCAGGTTTTTTGCGGAACACCACGGCATGCAGGCCGTGGTGTTTTCGTCTCGAGATTACTTAGGAAAACAAAAAATTTCCCAACCGCATGCCAAACAATGGCGGTGATTCACCAAATGTTATTTCTTTTCTGCAAAATTGACTGACGCCCAAAATGGGTTTGCCATGAAGGAAAAATTCCGATGAGCATCAATTCCGTCATCACGAATATCGGCGCCATGACCGCGCTGCAATCGCTCAACCGCACCAATGATGCCTTGTCCGTTGTCCAAAAGCGCATTTCAACAGGCTATCGCGTGGCCGATGCCAAGGATGACGGGGGTGCCTTTGCGGTGGCGCAAACGGTGCGCAGCGATACAGCGTCCCTCACCGCAGTGAATGAGCAACTGGGCGGTCTGCGTGGCCTGGTGGATGTATCGCTGACAGCGCTTGAGCAGGTTTCAAAAACCATGATTGACATCCGCACCGTGCTGACGCGGCTTTCGGATGGGACCATCACCGGGGAAGCACGCGATCAATACAATCAGCAATATGCACAGCTTCGCACCCAGATCACGAGTTTTTTGGAGGATGCGGATTATTTCGGCCGCAATCTTCTGACCGGCGCATCACCCGCCGATGATGTTGTGACCATGAGGAGTGAATCCTCGGAAACAGCCGATCTCTATACGCTGCCCGCGCTTGGTCCCAGTGCAAATTTCCTGGTCGATGCAGGACCTTTTGCCACAGATGCGGATGCTCGCGCCGCTCTGGACCCGGCAACAGGAAACTTTACCGTCATCAACCAGGTGATCAATGACGCGATGAACCGGCTGGGTTCTGATGCGCGCTACATTGACGCACAGATCACTTTCAACAGCGATAAGCTCGATGCCATGGAAGGCGGCCTCGGCAATCTGATTGATGCCAATCTGGCGAAGGAATCAGCGCGCCTGCAGGCGCTGCAAATCCGCCAGCAGCTTGGCGGCCAGACGCTTTCCATCGCCAATCAGGCGCCGCAATTCCTGACATCACTCTTCGGCGGTCGCTGATGACATGAACCAAATCCCCGAAGGGAGGCTCAGCCGAAGCGCCTTGGCCTAAGCCCGGCGTGAAACCAGCTGATCATGGAATAAATATCATAAACCGGCAGGCCGAGCGCATCTCGCAAGGCCGCCGCATAGGGCGGCATATTCGTGCATTCCAACACAATCGCCCCCACATCCGGGTGGCGCGCCACCAATTCGCGCCCGGCATCCAGGATATCCTGCGTCGCGAGATCAATATCCATATCCTGCTGATCGGCGCGGATCAGGACGCGGAAAAACTCCCGCCCGCCTTCCGTGCCGACACAGGGGATATCGCGCGGCACACCCGCGGCATCCAGATGCGCGGGCGTCAGGCTTTGTTTGCTGACGGTAATCACGCCAACACGCTTGCCGGGCGGCAGGGTTGCCTGCACCCAAGGCACCTGCATCAGTGATGATGTCGCCACCGGCACCTGCACCGCTTCCGCCAATTCGCGCTGAAAGAGCGATAGGAAGCCGCAATTGGTGGTGATCGCCTCCGCCCCCAGATGCACCAATTCCTGCGCGGCAGCGATGAAATCCGGCAATAGCCCTTTCGCACCCAGCAGCACCACTTTTTCGGGCGTCGCGCCGCGTACTACGCGAAACAGCACGGGGAAGGGCCAGGTCTCGCCATTGCCCATATCGCCGGGGATGCGGGGGAAGCGCGCTTCCAGCATCAGAATGCCAAGCGGCGCGCCATAGATGGATTTGCCGCCACGCGCGATGCGCGGCGCTGAATTGGGGCTGTTCATTCCTGAAGCTTAGATGCTTAAACTGTTCCGGAACAATCCTGGGGAGTTTCAGAACATGCGCTTTCGCCTGCTTGCCGCGCTTTTCGCCGGCCTAATCGCCTCTCCCGCCCTGGCGCAGGGTGAATGGCCCAATCGCCCGATCACGTTGATGGGTGGATTCCCCAATGGTGCGGGCACGGATATCTACGCGCGGCGCCTGGCGGAACCGCTTTCCCGCGCGCTTGGCCAGCCGGTGGTGGTGGATAACCGCACCGGGGCAGGGGGCAATATCGGGTCTGACTTCGTCGCGAAATCCAGGCCCGATGGTTATACCTTCTATTTCGGCACGGCGGGCACGCATGCGATCAATGCGGCGCTGTATAAGACTTTGCCTTTTGACGTGCAGCGGGATTTCACGCCCGTAGTTCTGCTCGGCGATGTGCCCAATGTCATGATCGTGAGCACGGATAAGCGCCCGCAATTCCAGAATTGCGCGCAGGTGCTGGCGGCGGCGCGGGTGCGGCCCCAGGCGGTATCCTTCGGGTCTACTGGCAATGGCGCCTCTACGCACTTGGCCGGGGTGCAATTCGCCATCGCCGCCAATCTTGATCTGCTGCATGTGCCCTATCGCGGCCAGCCGGGCGCCATGGCATCGTTGCTCGCCGGCGATACCGATCTGTTCTTCAACCAATCCGGCGCCGCCATGGGGCCGATCCGCCAGGGGCAAGTCCGCCCGCTTGCGGTGATGAGCC
>JBIIIE010000124.1:0-7939 GCA_044235135.1 Roseomonas sp.
GGGCTTGAAGGAAAGCCCAGCGATACGCTCGGCCAAGCCAGCGCGAAGCCTTGCGCCAAGCGCCTTGCCATCAAGAATGCGTGCAGTCATGCCGGGGCCTTGATCCTTGGGGTGGGAACCGCCGAGGCGCCGTTATCGGCCAAAGCTGCTGCCCAAAAGCCCGTACTGGATTTCCGCCAGCAGAATACGCGCCGCCTGCAACAACAGGATCAGGATAACGGGCGAGATATCAATCCCGCCCAGATTGGGAATGAAGCGCCGGATGGGCCGTAACGCCGGTTCGGTCAGCCGATGGAAAAAATCCGCAATCGCCCAGACCGCGCGGTTGCGCGTATCCAGCACATTGAAGGCAATCAGCAGCGACACCACCGCCCCGATAATCAGCGCCCACACAAAAAGGCTGAGCGCCGTGTCAACCAGCCAGAATAACGCGTGCATGAAGCCTCCTGCCTCTTCCGGGCGCTGCCGCAGATCATCGCGGCCCGGAAGGAATACCGTCTATATCTTGAAGAAGGGTTCAGGCTGCAAGCCTTCTGTTGGCGCAGGCTGGCGCTGGGACCTTTGCCCCCTTCCGGACTGCCTTGACTTTACGGCCTGCTTGGGGCACTCACCGCGCCCTTGGTGCGGGGCTGTAGCTCAGTTGGGAGAGCGCGTCGTTCGCAATGACGAGGTCAGCGGTTCGATCCCGCTCAGCTCCACCATTTCCCACCGAAGCTTTGTCCGGATCACCTGGTCGCGTAAGCGTCGATGGCGGCGCCCACCTGCGGAAGGGCTGCAGCGCAGACCAGCCCCGGTTGCGGGGCTGGCCGTCTTGGGTTCAGGCCCGGGCCGCGACTGCCAAGGCCGGCGTCTGGCGTGGCGGGGTCTGATAGCCCTTCGGCCCATAGCCAGGCTTGGCGACGCGCGGCAGCGCGGCCGCCGCGATGGTTTCGATCACGCGTGACTGAAGCGAAATCGCGCGCTCAAGCAGCTTGCGATTCTCGCTGCCCAGATCTTCCAATTGCTTGGTCAGAACCTGCGCTTCTTCGCGCATGGCGCCATCAGGGCGCGACCCATGCTTGGCCTGCGCGGCATAGGCCTGGGCGAAGGCATCGGTCGCGGCGATCTTGCTTTCCGCAAGCTTGGCAGCGCGCGAAAGATCAAGCTTTGCCAAAGCCTCATTCTCCGCACGCAGGGCATCCGCCAGCCTTTTGCCGGCGATCAACAACGCATCCATCATGGTTGGGTCTCTCCCATATTGGGGTTCAGCGCTCCGTTTTGGCGGAGCAATTCGCGATAAACAGAATCGGCAATACCAACGCCGCCGGCCCGCACGGCAGATGCCGCGAAGGCTTCAACCAGCATCGGGCGCCATTGCGCTTCCGCCTGCCCGCCACCGAAGGAGGATTTGGACATATCCACGGTGGCAAACATCGGTTGCATCAGAAAGCCTAAAGCCTGTGCTTCAAAATCCCGTGCGGATTTGCGCATCGCCGCTTCGGACATGGCGCCCGCTTGCGGCGCGCGCAGCGCGCGCTGCTGCGGGGGGGCCAGGTTGGTGGCATCCAACATCAGCGGATCTCCAGATCGGCTTGCAGGGCGCCGGCGGCCTTGATGGCTTGCAGGATGGAAATCATGTCGCGCGGGCCAACACCCAGGCTGTTCAGGCCACTGACCAATTCCTGCAAGGTCACGTTTTGCGGCAGAATGCCGAGCCGGCGTTCAGATTGATCGTCAATCTCAATGCCGGTACGCGGCGCCACCACCGTCTCCCCCTGAGCAAAGGCATTGGGCTGGCTCACTTGGGGGGTCTCGGTGACACGGATGGTCAGATTCCCCTGGGCGATGGCCACCCTGGAAACGCGCACCGCATCGCCCATCACAATGGTCCCAGTCGCCTCATCAATCACCACACGCGCGATCTGGTCGGGTTCAACGCGCAGCCTTTCGATATCGGTCAGGAAGGCCACCGGATCGCGGCCATTCAGCGCGACCGAGACGGTGCGCGGATCAGTCGCGGTCGCAACATTGCGTCGCGCCGAATTATTGATGGCGGTCGCGATGCGCCGCGCCGTGGTCAAATCCGGGTTCCTGAGCGACAGGCGCACGCGATCCCGATTTGCCAAGGTGAAGGGCACTTCACGTTCCACAATCGCGCCATTGGAAATGCGCCCCGCCGTCGGCACACCGCGCGTGACGGAAGCCGCGGCACCGCGAGCAGAAATCGCACCGGTGGCGAGTGCGCCCTGCGCCACCGCGTAAACCTCGCCATCCGCACCAAGCAAAGGTGTCACCAGCAGCGTTCCGCCGGTGAGGTTTGTGGCATCGCCAAGGGCGGAAATTGCCACATCAATGCGGCTGCCGGGCTTGGCAAAGGCGGGCAGATTGGCCGTGACCATCACGGCGGCGACATTTTTTGTGTCCATTTGGCGTTCGAAATCACGCGTATTGACGCCAAGGCGTTCCAACATCCCGACCAGGGATTGGCGCGTAAAGACCGCGCTTCTCAGGCGATCCCCGGTGCCATTCAGGCCAATGACAAGGCCATAACCCACCAGTTGGTTGTCGCGCACACCCTCCATATCCACTATATCCTTGATGCGGATTTGGGCGGTGGCGGGCGGCGCAAGGAAACACACCGCCACAGCCAGGGCGGTAAGGATTTTTGCGAGCGCTTGCGCTATACGGGTCAAGTTCTGTCTCCGGCGCCACCCCGATCATGGGCGGCGGTCTCTCCGGTTACAGGGCAAGGCCCGTGCCAGGGTTTCGCGGCGTCTTCGCCGAGTCGCGGCGGCAAAACCTGCCGGGTCCCGGCTGAGCCTGCCGGGACAAGGCGGAAGAAGGAGGTCAGATGGTCGTTATCAGGGGCGTGACGGGCGGCACCAATGTGCCGGGGGCGCGATCAACGCGCGGCGCCTCGGGCGGCTTTCGTGTGGGCGGCGGGGCGGAGGAATCGCGCGAAGCCAATGCCAGCACCGGCGTTTCGGCGGCAACCGCGATTGGCCTGCTTCAGGTGCAGGAATCCGCCCCGGCCGGGGAACGCAATGCCCGCGCCTTCCGCCGTGGCGAGGATATGCTGAAGGAACTGAAAGCACTGCAATTGGAATTGCTGGAAGGCCGCGCCGATCCCGCCCGGCTACAGGAATTGGCCCGTCTGACCGAAGGCGAAAAACCCGCCGATCCCGGCCTGGCTGAAGCGGTGGAGGCCATCGCGCTGCGGGCCAGGTTGGAATTGGCCCGGCGCGGCATCGAAAGCTGAAATCGTCTTTTGTCAGATATTTGTCGCATTTCGCCCCCTGGCGCCCCGAAACAATAGGGTATAGAAGCCCTTGAAGTCACCGAGTCAGGTTTCAGTAAGGAACCACCTCGGAACAAGTGCAAGGCGGGGGAAGAAGAAGATATGTTGGTGACATTGCCGCCCGATTACCGACCCTCGGATTCCGAGGAGTTCATGAATGCGCTCCAGCTTGAGTATTTCAGACAAAAGCTTCTCAGATGGCGGCAGGATTTGGTGCGCGAAGCCGGTGAGACGCTTTCCTCCCTCTCTGAAGGTGGCATCTCGGAAGCGGATCTCGCGGATCGCGCTTCGGTGGAAACCGACCGCGCGCTTGAGTTGCGGACCAGGGATCGGGCGCGGAAATTGATCAACAAGATTGATCAGGCCTTGGATCGCATTGAATACGGCACCTATGGCTATTGCGAAGAAAGCGGGGAGCCGATTTCGCTCCGCCGGCTTGAAGCACGGCCCATCGCGACCATGACGATCGAGGCGCAGGAACGCCATGAACGCATGGAACGGGTGCATCGCGACGATTGAACGGGCAAGCACCCGCTACAGGAACCCCACAGGGTCCACATCAACCTGCACCCGGACATTGCCGGGCACATCCACCCTTGCGAGCCACTCGCCCAAAAGCCGCTGCACGCCAATATCGCGCCGCGCCTTGAGCAATAAGCGCCGCCGATGCCGCCCACGCAGCAAGGCAAGCGGCGCAGGCGCGGGCCCCAGCACCTCGACCCCCTGCCCTGTCGGCGCCGCGCGGCCCAAATCCCGAGCGATGCGATCCGCTGCCTTTTCGTCGGGGGAACTTACGATCAGCGCGGCCAGCCGACCGAAGGGCGGCCAATGCCCAGGCCGCCGCGCCTCGGCCTCGGCCGCCATGAAGGCTTCATATTCGCCGGAAACCAAGGCCTGCATCACCGGGTGGTCTGGCGAGAAGCTTTGCAGCAAAACGCGCCCCGGATGTTCCGCCCGGCCCGCGCGCCCGGCCACCTGATGCAGTAGCTGCACCGTGCGCTCGGCGGCGCGCAAATCACCGCCGGCGAGGCCCAAATCAGCATCCACCACGCCCACCAGCGTGAGATAGGGAAAATGCCAGCCCTTGGCGACGATTTGCGTGCCGATGATCAGATCAACCTCGCGCTTTTCAATTGCCTCCGCCGCTGCTGCGGCCGCTGCCGGGCCTGGGAGTGTGTCTGATGCCATGACCAGCCGACGCGCTTCGGGGAACAGCGTCGCGGCTTCTTCCAATACGCGCTCCACACCGGGTCCGATCGGCACGGTGCTGTGTGGCGCGGCGCAGCTTGGGCAATGGCTGGGCGGCGCCTCCACATGGCCGCAATGGTGGCATTGCAGTCGCCGCGCGGCACGGTGTTCCACCAGCCAGGCGGTGCAATTCGGGCAGCGCAGCCGATGGCCACAGGCGCGACAGAGCGTGAGTGGCGCATAGCCGCGCCGGTTCAGGAACAGCATGGCCTGTTCGCCGCGCCCCAGCGTTTCCGCGACTGCCGCCACCAAGGCAGGACTCAGAAAGCGCCCGCGCGGCGGGGTTTCACGCCTGAGGTCAATCAAGCCAATTTCCGGCATCACCGCACCGCCATGGCGCGCGGCGAGGTGGCATTCCGCATAGCGCCCGGCCCGCGCATTAGTGAGCGTTTCAAGCGAAGGTGTGGCGCTGACCAACACGCAAGCGGCATCAGACAAGCGCGCCCGCACCACGGCCATATCGCGCGCGTGATAGATCACGCCGTCTTCCTGCTTGAAGGCGGTTTCATGTTCCTCATCCACCACAATCAGGCCGAGATCGGGAAAGGGCAGAAACAGCGCCGAACGCGCCCCCACGAGCACCGGCGCGCGGCCTTCGGCCACCGCGCGCCAGGTGATGCGGCGCGTGCGCGGCGAAAGTTCTGAATGCCACAGCGCGGGGGCGGTGCCGAAGCGGGCCTGGAAACGGTCCAGCCATTGCGCGGAAAGGGCGATTTCCGGCAGCAGCACCAAGGCCTGACGCCCGGCCTGAAGGGCGGCGGCGATGGCTTCGAAATAGACTTCGGTCTTGCCGGAGCCCGTCACGCCTGAAAGCAGCGTGGTACCATAGGCATTGCGCGCCACAGCATTATGCAAAAGCGTGGCGGCTTCAGCCTGATCAGCATCCAGCACCGGGCCGGGGCGGTCCAGATCGGGCGGGCGGAAATCCTCAAGCGGCGGCAGCAGGCCGGGGATGAGCAGCCCGGCATCGGCCATGCCGCGCAGCACGGCGGGCGCCACACCGGCTTCGCGGGCCAAATCATCCGGGGCGCGCACCTCCCCTGCTTTAAGGGCAGCCAGCACACGCTGGCGCGCGGGGGTCAGGCGCGGCGCTTCGGGCAAGGGATCGGCGCGGCACCAGCCGGCGCGATGGGGCAGCGCTTCCAAAGCGGCGGGCACACTCATGGCCATGCGCAACACGGCGCCGCGGGGCGAAAGCGTATAGGCCGCGACCCAATCCACGAAGCGGCGCAGCTTTTCCGGCATGGGTGGCGCTTCCAGCACGGCGGCGATGGGCTTCAGCCGGTGGTCGGGCAGGGCCGAATCGGGCGCCTCATCCCAGACCACGCCAATCACCTGCCGCCCGCCCAGCGGCACGGCGACGAAACTGCCCGGCGGCGGCGCTTCCTCATCTGCCCGGTAATCATAGGCATCGGCGAGTGGCAAAGGCAGCAGCACACGCAAGCGCATGACAGCGCTTGAAGAAATTGTTTCAGGCAACAGGGACTGCTTTCGCGAAGGGGGCAGCATGGGCTATAAAATAATGCACGCGTGACGGGGAGGCTTGCGCTTTATGCCGCGCGGCGTCATTCCCCGCCAAAGCCTCGTCTTTCGCCATGCAGGATTGGAATTCATGAAGTTCTTTGTTGATACCGCCGAAGTTGCCGAAATCCGCGCCCTGGCCGAATTGGGCATGGTGGATGGGGTCACGACCAATCCTTCGTTGATCGCCAAATCCGGCCGCGACATGAAGCAGGTGATTGCGGAAATCTGCGCCATCACGCCAGGCCCCGTCAGCGCCGAAGTGACCGCGACGGATGCCGCCGGCATGCTGGCCGAAGGGCGCTTTTTGCGCGGCATTGCGCCCAATGTTGCCGTGAAGGTGCCGCTGACGGAAGCCGGGCTGATCGCCTGCCGGACGCTTGCCGCCGAAGGCGCCTTGGTGAATGTCACGCTTTGCTTTTCGCCGGCGCAGGCGCTGCTGGCGGCCAAGGCGGGTGCTGCCTTCATCTCCCCCTTTGTCGGGCGGCTTGATGATATCGCCACCGATGGCATGCGGCTGATTGCGGACATTGTGCAGATATACCGCAATTACCCCAATCTCCGCACCGAGGTTCTGGTCGCTTCCATCCGCCACCCTATCCATCTGGTGGAAAGCGCCAAAATGGGCGCACATGTCGCGACCCTGCCACCCGCCGTGATCCGCCAATTGCTGAAGCATCCGCTGACCGACAAGGGGCTGGAAGCGTTTCTGGCGGATTGGAAAAAGACAGGACAAAGCATCCTGTGAGCGACCCTCCCTCAGACGGGAAGGCCCCAAACGGGCCCTCGGCTGAGGAGGTGGAAGCATTCTTGCGCGCCCATCCCGGATTTCTCGCAGACCGGCCAGAGCTTTACCGAGCGCTGGCGCCGCCGCGGCGCGTGCATGGTGATGGCCTGACCGACCATATGGCGGCGATGCTGGGCGCGGAACGCGAACGCGCCACCGCCCTGGATGCGGAGTTGCGCTTGGCCTTGGATGCGGAACGCGCCGGGCTTGGCCTTGTGTCGCGCGTCCGCCTGGCGGTGCTGGCGCTGATGCGATCAGACAATGCGCCTGAGACCGTGGCGCAGGAATGGCCCAATCTGCTGGGCCTCGAAAGCTGCACCTTATGTGTGGAACCGCCGGATAACCCCGGCCAGTTGTGGATGCGCCCGGAACAGCGCCCCTTGCCACGCGGGACGGTGGAAAAATTGCTCGGGCGCGGGCGCGATGTGCTGGTGCGCGACAAGCCCGAAGATGCCGATATGCTGCATGGCGAAGCGGGGGGGCTGATTGCGCGCGATGCGCTGGTGCGCGTGGTGGTGGCGGGGCAGCCATTGATGCTGCTGGCGCTGGGCGCGCGGGATGCGCCTGCGCTGCCGGCGCGCCATGGCACGGAACCCTTGGTGTTTCTGGGCCGCGCCGTGGCGGCGGCCATCGCCAGGTAGCATGACAGGCGCCGAGGCTGCCGCCGCCTGGCTTGGCTGGTTCGCCGGCGAACGCCGCGCAAGTGGCCATAGCATTGAAGCCTATGGGCGGGATGTTGCGCAATTCCTTGCCTTCCTGACTGGGCATTTGGGCGCAGAGCCTGATCTGGCCGCGCTTGGCGCGCTGCGCCCCGCTGATTTGCGCGCCTTTCTATCGGCCCGCGCGATGGAAGGTGATGTGGGTGCGACGCGCGCGCGCAAGCTTGCCGCCATACGCAGTTTTCTGCGCTATTTGCAGCGCCACCAGGGCATGGCGCCGGTGGCGCTTGCCGGGCTGCGTGCGCCGCGCGCCAAGCAGCCCTTGCCGCGTGCCTTGACAGAGAAGGAAGCCCGCGCAGCAGCCGAAGATGTGCCTGATGTCTATGCGCTGGGCCGACATGAAAACCCGCGCCTGCAAGCCGCCCGCGACCGCGCGCTATTCACACT
>JBIIIE010000180.1:0-5981 GCA_044235135.1 Roseomonas sp.
GCGCGCAGCATTTGAAGCGGAAGCGCAATCGCGTGGCAGCGCCAGCGAGGACCCCGCGCGGCTTTTGGAAGTGCTGAAGAATGACACGCCAGACCCCGCTTTGCGCCAGGGGATTGATCGTGTGGGGGCGGCGCTGCGCAGTGCGCAACGAGAGCGCAATGACCAGGAAATGCAGGCCATCCAAAGCCAAATCGCTGCGGCGGCACAAATCGGCCGGCAAATCCTGCTCGCGGAAGGTTTTGGTGAATTGCTGGGCGTCTTTGCGCGCGTGCAGGCGGAAACCGTGCAGGCGCAGCGCATACTTGCCGAAGATCAGGGCCGGATTGCTGCCGCAACCCAGGCGGAAGTGCAGGCGGCGCTCCGCCGGCAGCAGGAACGCACGCAGCAAATCACCAATACCATGGCGCGCATTGAAGTGGCGCTGCGCAGCCAGGCGGAAGGCCAGCCCGCGCGCGCCCAGGAACTGACCGCGAGTTATTTGCGCAGCGTGCTTGCCGTTGGCCGTGGTGCGGATCGGCTGCGCATCGCGGATGCCGGCAATGTGGTGCAGCAGGAATTGCAGGCGCAGAATGTGCAGTATCTGCCGGAATTGGCGCGCATTGCGGCGCGGCATATGGTTGCGGTCAGCAATGGCAATCCGCCAAGCCGTGATCAGGCTTTGGCTGATCTGAAATCCGTCTTGCCACCGGCAACGCCCGCGCCACCGGCGCGGCGGTAGCATGATCGAAAGGGCGGAAAGCCGCCCGCCAGTCATTATGATGTGAGGCGCGCAGTCTCCAGGCTCACATAGATATCGCCGCTATTGGCGCTGGCGGGGAGCGCCGCGACCCATTCCTGCATCGCCGCCGCGTCACAGGGCGCGGGCAGGGCAAACTGCAAAGTTTCGCCAAGGCTCGCCTGGAAATGCCGATAGCCAAGTGCTGCCAGCAGGCCGAGGCACTCCGCGGCCACATCGCGCTGGATGGTGGTGAATTCGAAGGATAGCGCGCGGGGAGGGCGGGAAAGGCCGCGCAGCGCCTCAGCCTCAAAGCCTTCAATGTCCAGCTTGATGAAATCCGGCATGCCATGGGCGGCGATCAGCGCATCCAATGTGGTAACGGGCAGGGTTTCGGCCTGGTCCCAGGCCTGCCCCTCCCACCCCGGCGCGCCGGCGGCGGCGGCGATGAAGGCCGTGCTGGCGGTGGCGACGGTGGGGTTGGCAGTGTTCAGGCGAAGCTCGGCCTTGCCTGGCTGCGCGCCGACCAATTGCGAAACCAAAGTCACGCCGGGGTCACCGCGCAGCAATAGTCGCAGCACGCGCGTCAGGGCGCGTTGTGGTTCCACCGCCACCACGCGGGCACCAAGCCGGCGGAAGCACAGCATCCTATCGCCGACATGCGCGCCGACATCAAAGGCAAGGTCTCCGACGCCCAGAAAGCGGCGATAGAAGCCATCCAAGGCCGCCGCCCGGCCCGGCGCGTGATAAACCCGCAAGCTTCGGCTGATGGCTGCCCGTTTCACGAGAAAATCAGCGCCGCCCCGGCGGCGTGTTCTGGTGGCACCATGATGCCCTCAGGCGCTTCGCGGGTTGGGATGCCGGAAAGGATGCGCCGGGCGGAAGCCGCGCTATCGGCAGTGCGCACCACCATCCCGGCCATGCAGGGCGAGGCCGGCGGCACCACGCCGGGCAGCACAGAGCCAAGCGCTTCCGGCGTCAGCACGCGCACGCGGGTTTCCAAGGCAGGGGCTTTCGGCCCGGCAGCGCGCGCCGCCCCAGGCAGGCGGAGCAGAAAGCCCCCCGCCGGGTCCGGTTCCACCGGCAGGCCCGCAAGGCGCGAAAGCCGCGCGGCGGTATCGGCGGGGTTTTCGGCGCATAGAATGGCGGCCTCCAAAACCTCCGCCTTATTGGCGTGGTCCATCCAGCGATCCTGCCAGACCAATTCGGGCGTCAGATGCCGGATCAATTGCACGCGGCCTTCCGGCGGATCAGGGAAGGGGAGCCGCGCAAAGCGCGCGATTGGTCCGCCCGCTTCCACCGGTCGTTCCAAATAGGCAACGCCTGGAATATCAAGCCCCGCAGCACGCAGCCTGGCGAGGTTCGCCTCCTCATCCAGCATCGCGAGTGCGAGGATATGCACCCCCGGATAGCGCCCCAGAAACGCATTCAGATTATTGTCGAATAGCCCTGTGTCCAGAATGGCGATCAATTCGATATAGCCATGCTTGAGGAAAGCGCAGCGATTGCCGGAACCGTATTTCTCAACGGCTAAGTCAGGCCGCCGCCGCCCGCTTTGCTGCGCAATGGGCGAAAGCGTGAAGCCGAGCCGTTCATAGGACGCGCACATGGGCGCCAGATCGCGGGCGGCGACGCCGAGGTGATCAAGGGCGAGGGCGGTATTCATGCCGGATTCTCATATCGGTCGAGCAACCATTCAGCGGGCTCAGCGGCGGCTTCATCATACCAGCGCGCAACCAAAGGATGCGCGCGTACTGCCGCCATATAGCGTTGCGTCGTTGCGGAAAGCTCCGGCTGCCAGGTGATGAAGCGCGCCACCACGGGCGCATACATGGCATCCGCTGCGCCAAAATCAGCGCCCATCAGGAAGGGGCCGCCATGGGCCGCGATGGCCTCCGCCCAAATCGCCTCCACGCGCGCGATATCGGCGAGCGATTCCGGCGTGCGGCCTCGGCCCGGGAAGCTCCGGCCCAAATTCATCGGCATGGCCATGCGCAGATTGCGAAACCCGGCATGCATCTCAGCCGCGATGGACCGCGCATGGGCGCGCGCCGCACGATCCGCGGGCCAAAGCTGCGGCGCGATTTCGGCGCAGTATTCGCAGATACTCAGGCTTTCCCAAACCCGCGCGCCGCGATGTTCCAGGTAAGGCACCATCCCAGCGGGGGTTGCCGATTTCAGCGCCGTGGTGGCGCCACCACCAGCAAGTGGAATGACGATTTCTTCCACATCCAGCCCAGCCAAATGCACGGCCAGCCAGCCGCGCATTGACCAGGAAGAATAGCGCTTGGTGCCGATGACAAGGCGACCTTCGGGCATCGCGGGACTCCTGATTTTCAATGATCATTATGCCTCGGTTAGGTCAGGCTGGGCTACCCTCAGCAAGAAAACGGGTTTTGGGATCGCCATCCTCTTTGGGGATAGTGCTTTCTAGTAAGATTTTCATTTCATTTGCTGGTTTTGCCGGATATAGTATTGCGATGGATGATATAGACCGGAATATCCTGCTGGAACTCCAAGGCAATGGCGCAGCGGGGCTGGCAGAACTCGCGAAAGTCGCGGGGCTTTCCGTCTCGGCCACGGCGGAACGCGTCAAGCGGTTGGAAGAACGCGGCACCATTCGCGGCTGGCGGGCGGATCTGGACCCCGCGGCGGTGGGCTGCCCGCAACTCGCCTGGGTTTTCGTGATGCTGCAATCCGGCGCCGAGGCAAGCTTCATCGCCGCCATGGCGGCAGATGAGGCCGTGCTGGAATGCCATGCCATTTCCGGGCGCTGGTCCTATCAGGTGAAGCTCCGCCTGCCGGACCTCGCGGCGGTGGATAGCTTCACCAATTCCCGCCTGCGCGCCCTGCCTGGGGTGATGCGGACGGAAACCCTGGTGGCTTTGGCAACCCATAAGGAGTCCAGCGCGCTACCGATCGCCCCGGCGGATGAGGAAGAATAAGGCCCTGGTTTCGCAAGCCTGGGGGCGGCGCCAATGAGCCGCCGGCCGCTGGAAATCACGCCCGAATTGATGCTGCGCGCCTATGGCGCCGGGCTGTTCCCCATGGCGGAAGGGCGGGGCAGCACCAAGCTCCATTGGCTTGACCCGGCGCTGCGCGGCATTCTGCCACTCGATCACGGGTTTCATCTGCCGCGCCGGCTCAGGCGCACGGTGCTGTCGGGGCGCTTTGTCATCACGGCGGATCAGGATTTCCCCGGCGTGATCGCAGGCTGCGCCGCGCCTGCGCCGGGGCGCGCCGATACCTGGATCAATGCCGAGATCGAAACCCTGTTCACCGCGCTGCATCGCATGGGTGCCGCCCATTCCGTTGAAGTCTGGCAGGATGGCGCGCTGGTGGGCGGGCTTTACGGCGTGCGCATCGGCGGTGCGTTTTTTGGGGAGAGCATGTTTTCGCGCGTGACGGATGCTTCAAAGGTGGCGCTGGTGGCGCTGGTGGCGCGGCTGCGCCTGGGGGGCTTTACGTTGCTGGATACACAATTCCTGACCGCGCATCTGGCGCGCTTTGGCGCGGTGGAACGCCCCAAGGCCGAGTATAAGCGCCTTTTGGCCGCCGCGCTGGAGGTGCCGGCGCGCTGGCGGGCCAGCCCCGATCCCGCCCTGCTGGAAGCGGAAATTCGCGCGATGCGGAGTTCAGGCTTTGATCAACCCGCTCATGGGGCTTGAGGGATCGGCGCTGTAATTGCGCGGCATGCGCCCGGCCAGATAGGCATGGCGCCCGGCTTCCACTGCCGCCTTCATGGCGCGCGCCATGCGCACGGGATGTTTCGCATGCGCAATCGCGGAATTGAGCAAAACGGCATCGCAGCCAAGCTCCATCGCCAAGGCCGCATCTGATGCCGTGCCAATCCCCGCATCCACCAGCACCGGCACCTTGGCTTCGCGCTTGATGGCGCTGATCATATAGGGGTTCACCACGCCCATCCCGGACCCGATCGGCGCGCCCAAGGGCATGATGGCCACACAACCCATATCTTCCAGCCGCTTCGCCGCCAGCGGGTCATCGGCGCAATAGACCATGACCTGAAAGCCATCGGCGATCAGCGCTTCCGCCGCTTCGAAAGTGGCGGGCATATCCGGGTAAAGGAAGGGCGCCGGCCCCAGCACTTCCAGCTTCACCAAATTCCACCCGCCGGCCTCTCGCGCCAGGCGCAGCGTGCGCACCGCATCCTTCGCCGTATGGCAGCCCGCCGTATTGGGCAGATAGGTATAGCGCTTGGGGGAGACATAATCCTGCAGCATCGGCGCCTTGGGGTCCGAAAGATTGACCCGGCGTACCGCGACAGTGACGATCTCAGCGCCCGAGGCTTCGATGGCGGCGGCGGTTTCCTCCAAATCCTTGTAGCGGCCCGTGCCCACGATCAAGCGGGATTGGAAGCGCTGGCCGGCGACCTGCCAGCTATCATCATCCGTGTCAGCCATGCTCAGCCGCCCCCGATGAAGTGAACGATTTCAAGCCTGTCGCCCTCAGCCAAGGCGACGGCGGCATAGGTGGAACGCGGCACGATTTCCTCATTGCGTTCAACCGCCACCTTGCGGGTATCAAGGCCAATCGCGGCCAAAAGCGCCGCCACAGTGGCGCCTTGGGGCATTTGGCGGGGCTCCCCGTTCACGGAAATGGCGATGGCAGACATGGGGCTAATGTGGCGGGGCAGGGACGGAAGGGCAAGCGCCCGTCCCGCTTGCCGGGCTTGGACCCCCCGTGCTAGCGCAACGCTCAAGATTTGTTCGCAAGGGAAGCGTCGTGACCCCGCCTTTGATCGCCGTGCTGAACGGCCCCAATCTGAACATGCTGGGCGTGCGAGAGCCGGAGAAATACGGCACCGCCACGCTGGATGATGTGGAAGCGCTCTGCGCCGAAGTGGCGGATGGGCTTGGCCTTGCCATTGATTTTCGCCAGACCAATAGCGAAGGCGAATTGGTGACCTGGGTGCAGGAATGCCGAGGCCGCGCCGCCGGCATCATCATGAACCCGGCGGGGTATACCACGACCTCCATCGCGACCATGGACGCGCTTTTGGCCGTTGGTGTGCCGGTGATTGAAGTGCATATCACGAATATCCATCGCCGGGAGGAATTCCGGCATCACAGCTTTATCTCCAAGGCCGCGACCGGCGTGATTTGCGGGCTTGGCGTTGAAGGCTATGCGCTGGCGATCCGCGCCATGGCGGGGCTGATCGCTCAGGATGAGGAAGCATGACCAAGGACCTGCAATTCGACCCGGCGACGATCCGGGAATTGGCGCAAATCCTGCGCGAGAGCGA
>JBIIIE010000125.1:0-7887 GCA_044235135.1 Roseomonas sp.
ACAGGCGCTGAAGCAGATGCGGCGCAAGCCGTGTTGAACGCAACGCGCAAGGCCGCGACATCCGTGCCGCTGATCCCTGGCCTGCGTGAGATTATTGCCCGCAGCACGGGCGATGCCGGCTGGCGCAGCATTCGCCCGCCGCATCTGCCGCTGAATGCCGCGCAGGCTGACGCCGTTTGGGCCGCCTGGGGTGCAGCTGGCGCGCTGCCTTTGCCTGGCATGGCGCCGGCCAAGGCGGCGGAATAAGCTGATGAAGGAACCGCTGCGTTGTCGTCCCCCGGCGGTGGCGACCATCCAGCTTGATGATGCCAATGTGCGGGTGACGCGCTGGGATTTCGAACCCGGCGCGGAAACCGGCTGGCATCGCCATGGCATGGCTTATGTGGTGGTGCCGGTGACGGATGGCAGGTTGTTCGTTGAATTGCCAGGCGGTGAGACGATGACGGCGGAACTCAAAGCCGGTGTCGCCTATGCCCGCGCCGCCGGTATTGAGCATAATGTGGTGAATGGCGGAGCAACGCCGCTATCCTTTGTCGAAACCGAACTCAAGCATTTGATCGGCTAGGCTTTGAGGGCAGCGTCACCAGCGCCAGCCCGGCAAATACCAAGGCGGCGGCAGGGATGGTGAGCCAGCCCGGCACCTCACCAAAAATCGCAAAACCCCAGATCAGCCCGGTGATGGTGACGATATAACCCACTTGCGATGTCACCACGCCGCCCTGGGTGGCGAGTGATCGGAAATAGATCAAATAGGCCAGCGCGAGCAGTACACCTTGCGCCATGGTGATGGGCAGCCCGGCAATATCCACGGCGCGGATTTGCCCGGTTGAAAACGCAATCACTGCCATGATCAGCGCTGCCGCGCCGCAAGTGCCCGCCGCCAGCGCCAAGGGTGCGGCGCCGCGCGGCGCAAGCTTGACGCCTGCGATATTCGCCACCGCATACCAAACCGGCGTAAAGGCCGCGAGCAAAGCCCAGGGCAAAGCCTCCGGATCGGGCAGCGCGGCACCTGGCGCCATGGCCAACCCAATGCCGATCAGGCCCAGAATACTGCCGCCAATGCGCCGCCAGGATACTTTTTCCATTCGGAGCAGCATGGCGCCGACCACGGTCAGCATGGGCGAAAGCGGGATCAGCAGCGAAAAGAACCCTGCTGGTATATGCTGCAAACTTGTGAAGCCGAACAGGTTGGACAGCACAAGCCCCGTCAGCCCCGAAACGCCATAATGGATCAGATAGGGGCGCCTCAGTGCCGGGATTTCGCGCCGCGCGAAACAGACCGCAAGCAAGGTGATGGTGCTGAAACCTGATGCGCCAAGTGCGATCATCAAGGGCGGCCAGCCCATGCCGCCCAAGGTCTTCACGAAAATTGGCGTGGCGCCCCAGATGGTGCCAAGCAACATAAGCGGCAATATGGCGTTGAGCGCGAAACGCATGGCAACACTCGCGCGTGAAACCGCCCCAGTGTCAAGCGGTTGAAAACTGGTGCCTCTTGAAGGCATGGTGCAGCGATGTCCCTGCCCGATTCGGAAATGGTGCCGCTTCGCCCCGGCTTGCTGGGTCCGCCGGAATTATGCCCGGTGCGCTGGCGGCGGTCCCAGCGTGCGCGCGCGGTCAGCCTGCGGATTGATCCGCGCGTGGGCGATGTGGTGGTGACGCTGCCGATGCGCGCCAGCCGTCGCGCCGGGTTGGAATTGCTGACCACGCATGCGGCTTGGGTCTTGAAGCGCCTGAAGGCTTTGGCGCCAAGCATTTCTCTCGCACATGGTGCGGCGGTGCCTTTGGGTGGCGTGCCGCATCCGGTGCTGCATGATCCATCGCGGCGCGGCGGCGCCTTTGTGGAAAACGGAGCCATCATCGTGACGGGCGCGGCGGAATTCCTGCCGCGACGCTTGCGCGATTTTCTGCGTGTTGAAGCGAAGCGGCGCATCCTTCCCTTGGCTGCGATCCACGCGGCAAGACTTGGTGTCGCCATCAAGGCCATTCGGGTGAAGGATACGCAAAGCCGCTGGGGGTCTTGCGCGCCAGATGGGACATTGGCGTTTTCCTGGCGGCTGGTCATGGCGCCGGATCGCGTACTGGATTATGTGGTGGCGCATGAGGTCGCGCATTTGCGGGAGCTTAATCACTCGCCGCGCTTCTGGGCGCATGTGAAGGCACTGGCGCCGCATCGGGAAGAAGCGGAAACCTGGCTGCGCGAAGAAGGGCCAGCGCTGTTGCGCGTTGGTTGACACTTGAAAGAAACAGGGGATTGCGATGAAGGCGATTGGCTATCCGAAATGTCTGCCGATTGATCAGGCGGATGCGCTGATTGATCTGGAAATCCCGCCACCCGCGGCGCCGACCGGGCGTGATATTTTGGTGCAGGTCCAAGCGGTTTCGGTGAATCCGGTGGATACCAAAGTGCGCCGCCGCGATGATCCCGGCGCAACCCCGCGCATTCTGGGCTTTGATGGTGCTGGGGTGGTGCGCGCAATTGGGCCGGATTGCACATTGTTTCGCCCAGGTGATGAGGTATTCTACGCCGGTGTGGTAAATCGTTCCGGTACCAATGCGGAATTGCATTTGGTGGATGAACGCATTGTCGGGCGCAAGCCGCGCAACCTGACCTTTGCCGAAGCGGCTGCCTTGCCGTTGACGACGATCACCGCCTGGGAGGGTTTGTTTGATCGGCTGGGCGTGCCGCAGGGCGGCGGGCAGGGGCAGACGCTGCTGGTGATTGGCGGTGCGGGCGGTGTTGGGTCCATGGTGATCCAGATTGCGCGCGCCATGACGGGCCTGACTGTGGTGGCCACGGCGTCTCGGCCAGAAACGGCGCAATGGTGCCGCGATTTGGGGGCGCATCATGTGGTGGATCATCACGGCGATATCGCGGCTGAGATGAAGGCGCTTGGCTTTCGCGGTGCCAATTTGATCTATTCCGCCAATACCACGGCGAAGAATTGGGCCGCGATGGTGGATGCGGTGGCACCCCAAGGGCGCATTCTGTTGATTGAAAGCCAGGCGCCGGTGGATGCGCGTGATGTGATGCGCAAATCCGTTTCCATCCATTGGGAATTGATGTTCACCCGCCCGCTATTTGCCACACCCGACATGATCGAACAGCACCGGCTGTTGAATGAGGTGGCGGGGCTGGTGGAAGCGGGACGCATCCGCAGCACCATGACGCGCAATCTGGGTAAGCTTTCCGCTGCGACGCTAAAGCAGGCGCATGCGTTGGTCGAAAGCGGCGGCATGATCGGCAAGGTTGTGCTGGATGGTTTTTGAATTCCGCGTGGCTGTGACAAGACAATGAAAATGCAAAGCCCCTTTGTGCAACTGGCGGAAATCCATCGCGGCCCGGCAGTGGAAAGCATTCATCACGGCATCTCCGTAGTGATGGATAGTGATGGTCGTCAGGTGCTGGCGCTGGGTGATCCTTCTTTCGTTACCTTTCCGCGTTCGTCTTTGAAGCCCTATCAGGCGGTCGCTTTGGTGGAAACCGGTGCGGCGGATGCGCTGGGGCTGCGTGAGGAACACCTGGCACTTTCCTGTGCTTCCCATAGCGCCGAGGATTTTCAGGTGGCTTTGGTGCGCGATTGGCTTTCGCGCATGGGCCTTACCGAATCCGCTTTGGTGTGCGGGCCGGATATGCCGCGCGCGGCAGCGGATCAGGCGCAGATTTATCGTGCGGGTGGCGATAAGTCGCGCATTTATCATAATTGCTCTGGCAAGCATTGCGGTTTCTTGAGTGTGTCGCAGAAGCTCGGTGCGCCGGTGGCGGGCTATGATGATCCCGCGCATCCGACGCAGAAGCTTTATCTGGAGATACTGTCGGAATTGCTCGGCAGTGATGCAGGGCGCTTGCAGGCGGGTGTGGATGGCTGCGGCTTGCCGGCCTTGGCACTTTCCATGGAAGCCATGGCGCTTGCGGCGGCGCGCTGGGCGGCGCGCAAGGTGGCAAGCCCCGCGCGGCGGGCGGCGATTGAAAGATTGCAGGCGGCCATTGCGAAGTATCCGGATCATCTTTCCGGGCGCGATCAGGCGACCAGCCGCATTGTGCGCGCCACCAATGGCCGCGTGCTGCTGAAAGGCGGGGCGGAGGGTTTTGTGGTGGGGTTTGTGCCTGACCAGGGTTTGGGGATTGCGGTGAAACTCGCCGATGGTGCTTCGCGCGCCAAGATGGGTGTCTTTGCCGCAATACTCGGCCGGCTTGGCTTGCTGGATGCGGCGGCGTCAGCCGCGCTGGTACAGGCGGTGGAAGGCGATATCACCGACAGCAATGGCAAGCCCGTTGGGCGCATTGCCGTGACACTGCCGGGCCAAAGCGCATGAGCGGGCGTTTCGATATCAGCCTTGATGCGCGCGGCGTGGCGCGGCTCACGGTCGCGCATGATGCCAAGCTGAATACGCTGAACCCCTTGCTTTTGGATGCGGCGATTGCGGCGCTGCGTGATCTTGCGAAACACTCCGGTCTGCGCGCGGCAGTGCTGACCGGGGAAGGTGAACGCGCCTTTATCGGTGGTGCTGACATCGGCGCCATGGCGGCACTTGATACACCGGCCGAAGCGGAAGCCTTCATCCGCCGCATCCATGGCATTTGCGCTGCCATTCGCGATTTGCCCGTACCGGTGATTGCGCGCATCAACGGCTGGTGCCTTGGCGCCGGGCTGGAAGTCGCCGCCGCTTGCGATATGCGCATCGCCGTGCGTGAGGCGAAATTCGGCATGCCCGAAGTGCGCGTTGGCATTCCTTCCGTGGTGGAAGCCGCGCTATTGCCCGGCTTGATCGGCTGGGGCCGCACACGGCGCTTGCTGTTGCTGGCCGAGACTATCTCCGCCGCTGACGCGCTTGCCTGGGGGCTTTTGGAAGAAGTGGCACATCGCGAACGCATTGATGCGCGCATTGAAGCCTGGATCGGCAATCTGCTGGCGGCGGGGCCTGAGGCCATTCGCGCGCAGAAGGCACTGATCCGGCAATGGGAAGATCGCCCGATCAATGAGGCGATTGCCGCCGGCATCACCGCCTTCGCCGCTTCCTGGAACAGTGATGAACCCAAGCGCATGATGCGTGGCTTTCTGGAAGAACAGCAGGCACGCAAGAAAAGACGATAAAAGCGCCTTTTCTGTTTCAGACATGCAAGTAAGTGTCGCGGATATTCGGGGCGGCGGCCAGTGCCGCGCTATCACCTTGCCAGACCACACGGCCCTTTTCGATCACCACATGCCAATCGGCAAGGCGCATCACCGCGGCCAGGTTCTTGTCAATCAACAGGATTGCCTGGCCTTCGGCGCGGAGTTTTGCCAGCACCTGCCAAATCTCCGCGCGGATCAGCGGCGCCAAACCCTCGGTCGCTTCGTCCAGCACCAGCAGGCGCGGGTTGGTCATCAAGGCGCGACCAATCGCGAGCATTTGCTGCTCGCCCCCCGAAAGCTTGGCGCCGGATTGGCGACGTCTTTCCGCCAGGCGTGGAAACAGCGTGTAGATCGCCGGCAAATCCCAACGCGGCGCACCGCCTGCGCGATTGGCAGCGGTGGCGATCAGGTTTTCCTCAACGCTCAAACTCGGGAAAATCTGCCGCCCTTCCGGCACCAGCCCAATGCCGCGCTGCGCGATGCGATAGGGCGCGGCGCCGGTAATCTCCGCGCCATCAAAATGGATATGCCCGGCACTTGGGCGGATCAGCCCCATGATGGCGCGCACCGTGGTGGTCTTGCCCATGCCGTTGCGCCCGAGCAACGTGACCGCCTGGCCCGCACCCACGCCGAAGCTGATGCCATTCAGCACCTGGCTTTCGCCATAGCCCGCCACCACGCCTTCCAGCGTCAGCATGGGATTTCTTCTTCGCCGAGATAGGCCGCGCGCACTTCCGCACTCATGCGGATTTCTGCGGTGCTGCCGCTGGCGATGATGCGCCCTTCAGCGAGCACCGAAATCCGATCGGCCAGCGCAAAAACCGCCTGCATGTCATGTTCCACCAGCAGAATGGCGTAGCGCGATTTCAGCCGCCGTAGCAGGGCGATAAGTTTCTCAGTCTCCTCTGGCCCCGCACCAGCGAGCGGTTCATCAAGCAACAGCAAGCGCGGCTGGGTGGCGAGTGCGATCGCAATCTCCAGCGCGCGCTTTTCGCCATGGCTGAGCGCACCCGCCATGATCGTCGCGCGATCCGCCAAGCCAACCTCAGTCAGGGCATCGCGCGCGGCCTTATTCAAGGCTTCTTCCGATGCGGCAGCACGAAAGAAACGAAAGGAAGACCCGTTTTGCCCCTGCGCGGCGAGCGCGACATTCTCCAGCACGGAAAATCCCGCGATGATGCTGGTGATCTGAAAGCTGCGCGCGAGGCCTGCATGCACACGGCGCGGGAAGGAAAGGCGCGTGATATCCGCGCCAGCAAAGACAACCCGCCCCGCATCGGGCAGGACGGTGCCGGTGACCTGATGGATCAGCGTGGTCTTGCCCGCGCCATTGGGGCCGATCAGCGCGTGGATTTCGCCGGGCTGCACTTCCAGGCTGACATCATTCGTCACCGCAAGCCCGCCATAATGCTTGCACAAGCCCTGGATGCTGAGCAGCGCTTCAGCCACGGCGCGCCCCCAAAAAGCCGATCAGCCCGCCGCGCATGAAAAGCACTGCCAAAATCAGCAGCGGACCGAAGATCATTTTCCAATGCGTCGTCAGGTTGGGCAACCAGGTTTCCAAAAGCACAAACAGCACCGCGCCCAGGATGGCGCCGGAAAGCCGCCCAAGCCCACCCAGGATCACCATGAAAATCAATTCGCCGGAACGCTGCCAGCTCATGTAAGCGGGGGCGACGAATTCTGTCGCATTGGCAAAAAGCACGCCCGCCAAACCTGCCAAGGTGCCGGCAATGACATAGGCCAAAAGCCGATAGGGATAGGGCGCGAAACCCACCGCTTCTGCGCGCAGCGGATTTTCCCGCGCCGCGCGCAAAACGCGCCCGAAGCGCGATGCCAGCAGCATGGCGCAAAAACCCCAGCAAAACACCAGAAAACCCAGGCAAAGATAATGGAAGAAAAGCCGGTTCTCCATCAATCGCGTGCCGAAGATTTCCGTGCGATCATACATGGTATAGCCATCATCCCCGCCATAGGCCGCGAGTGATGACGCCGTGAAAAATGCCATCTGCCCAAAGGCCAACGTGATCATGATGAAATTCACGCCCTCGGTCCGGATCGCAATCGCACCCGTCAGCAGGGAAAACAACGCAGCAGCGGCGATCGCGACGGGCAGGACGATGGTGATATCGGTCAGCCGATGTGCATCCAGAATGGCAACGGCATAGGCACCAACGCCCATCGCCGCCGCATGGCCAAGGCTGGCCAATCCTGCACCGCCCACCAGGAAGGAAAGCGAAACAGCAGCTGCGGCCAGGATCATCATGCGCGCAAACATGGTCAGGTAATGATTGGCGCCGAAGCCAAGCCATGGCGCCAAAGCCAGCGCGGCCAGCACCAGCAGCGCGATAGCCACATCCAGCCGCAAACTGCGTGGCATGTTAGCCGCCTCTCACCGGGAAAAGCCCGCGCGGGCGGAAGGCCAGGATCGCCGCCATGGCGATATAGACCAGCATGGAAGCCAGCGCCGCACCGGTTTGTCGCGCGGCAGATGGGTCAAGGAACAGCCGCATCAGATCAGGCATCAGCGATTTGCCGAGTGTGTCCGTCAGCCCCACGATCAGCGCCGCGATAAAGGCGCCGCGAATGGATCCAATGCCGCCAATCACAATCACCACAAAGGCCAGGATCAGCACATGATCGCCCATGCCGGGCTCAACCGAGAATATCGGCCCGGCCAGCACGCCAGCAAATCCCGCCAGCATGGCACCGAAGGCAAAAACCAGCATGAAAAGCCGGCGAATATCCACGCCAAGCGCGGAAACCATGGGCG
>JBIIIE010000126.1:0-7868 GCA_044235135.1 Roseomonas sp.
CCGTTGTTCAAACGCTTCCTGGTCAAGCAAGAAGGTGATGGGAATGCCAAGCGCATTCGCCACCATGAGCAGCCTGCCGGCGCCAATGCGGTTTTCGCCGCGCTCATATTTCTGAAGCTGCTGGAATGTGACCCCCAGGCTTTCCGCAAGCTTCTGCTGGCTGATCCCGGTCATGCCACGAAAGCGCCTGATGCGATCGCCAACAAACCTGTCAACCTCATTGGTTTCGCGCCTGCCTGCCGGCTTCAGGGACTGCACTAGAAGCTGCTCTGACAAATCGGAATCACGCATCACATCCCCCTGTCGCATCATGGCCAAGATGGAAAAGACAGATTCCATCCCGCCCAGATTGGTTTTACGCCTAGCCTGTATAAGCATCGTGATAAGGGCGCATTTTCAGCGTTAAAACTGCGTTGCCTCGGCGCGGTTCACGGGGGGTGGCGCTAAATTGCCGTGAAATAAGCGCAAGCAAGAATCCAACCCTCTTAGGCGCGGTTCACGCAACGCCCGCTGGCGCATCAAGCGCATCGCGCAGCGCCTGCGCCAAAGCTGTGAAGCAATAGGGCTTCAGCAATATCCGATGCCGGTCCTGCTGTGACAGCGCTGCACCGCCGCCCAAATTGCCCGAAACAAGAATGACGCCTACATCCGGCCGATGCGTCTTGGCCCATTCGGCCAGTTCATAACCGCTTACCTTGCCTGGCATGACAATATCACTCACCATCAGCCTGATGCGATCGTGCCGTTCAAGCGCCTCAATGCCTTCATGCCCGTTCCGAGCAACAAGCACGGTATAACCAAGCAGCCTGAGACGCTCTGCCGAAGCCTCAAGCACCTGCTCATGGTCCTCGACAAGCAATAGCACTTCGCCCTGCCCCTGCAGGAATTGCGCATCCTGATCATCTGCTTGCAGCAACCTGTTTCTGGCGTCGGATTTCGGAAAATAAAGCGAAACGGTTGTGCCGACGCCAAGCGTGCTCTTGATATCAAGCGCTCCACCGGATCGCCGCACGAACCCATAAACGCTGCTGAGGCCAAGGCCACTGCCCTTCCCGACTGATTTCGTCGTGAAAAATGGCTCAATCGCCCGGCGGATGATTTCGGGCGCCATGCCCGCGCCATCATCGCGCATGCTGAGACAAATATAGGGGCCATCGGGAAGATTCAGAAGCTTTGCCCTCTCGCCACGGAGAAATATATTCGCTGTCTCAATACGGATTTGCCCGGGCTTCGCCATGGCGTCCCGTGCGTTGGTGGCCAGATTTATCAGCATATCATCAAATTCCCCCACTTCCACGCTGGCAATCCATGCGGGTTCGGCCAAGGATGTGGTGATCTCAATCTGCTCACCGATGGATTGGCTGAGCATATGCATCACATCCATGACGCGTTGATTGATGTTGATCGCTTCAGCCTTCGAAACCTGGGGGCGCGAAAAGGTCATCATCTGGCGAATCAAGCCGGCACCCTGCCTGACCGCATCAAATGCACGGGCGATGGCAATATTGCCCCTTTGTGCGGTCATGTGCATTTCCGCTATCTCAAGATTCACGGACAGAACCATGAGCAGATTATTGAAGTCATGGGTGATGCCGCTTGTCAGCTGCCCCAGCGCTTCCACCCGTTGCGCGCGTTGATGCGCTTCATGGGTAAGTTCCCGCGCCTTTTCCGCCTTGATGCGTTCATGAACGTTCCAGAAACGCTCAGCAACTTCCCTCAACAGGATAATCTCGTTTTCCAGCCATGCGCGCGGCTCCCGGTGCGTGACGCATAATGCGGCAACCGGCCTTTCGGTGCGAAGGATGGGCACAGCGGCGATACTCAAGATTCCCAATGGGACACAGGCTTTCCGATACGCTTCCGGCACCAGCGCCCGATCCATCATGTCAGGGACGATGTTGCATTCATTGCGCCGAAATTTTTCGATTGCCCAATCGAAGACCGACATCGAATATGCGCCCTTCAAGGGGATATCGGCTTCCCTGGCGTAGTCCTCTCGAATAAAGGCGGTATCGTTTTCGTCGTCCAATTGCACGACATATGCATGATGGACGTTCAGCACTTCGGTGATCATGCGGCAGGTTTCACGCTCTACCGAAAGATGATCCTTGAGCGGGGCCAGGGTATCGGCAAGGTTCAACAGGAAGGCTTTGCGTTCCTCATTCTGCCGCAGGATGATTGTCGTATGCGCATTTTCGATGCGATCCACCGCCTGCCTGGCAAACAGTTCCAACAGCTTATCGGACCGATTACTGGGCGGTTCGGTTTTTTTCCTGAACAAGGCCAAACTGCCCAAGCACTGACCGGAGCGTGAGACAAGAGGTATGCTTCTGAGCAGGTTGAAGCCCTGTTCTTTCGTTCTTTTCAAGGAAGGAATGGTCTGGAAGAAGGGGGAATTGCCGATATCGTCAATCAGGACAGGACGTTTCTTCTCAACAGCGATTTTGCACACGCTGAGTTCCGATGGTCTTGATTGCCAATACCTCTCCCATTCCGGGGGAAATCCACGCTGCACAATCAGATCCAATTCGCCGGTATATCCATTGATCAGGCGAATATCCCCACCATCCGCCTCGCCGATTTCAATCGCTGTTTCCAGGATTTCGACGAGTATGGATTGATCAATCACGGGGCGTGGGGGTTGCATGGATTTCTCCGCCTTCGTTGCGTGAAGAACCCGCTCGGCAGATGGGGGCGCCGGGTTGCGGCGCTGTGTTTGTGATTCGCTCATTGGAGTGAGTTTAGTAAAAACGGGAAGGCGTGAACCCCTGGTCTCACCAAAATGTGACCCGCCTATATTAGGGTTAGTTTAGATAAATTTCGTAATGAAATCAGAATTTGCGGCACTGCCGCAAAATGGCGGCAACGGCTGAATTGCCGTCGCCGCCAAGCACCTGCCGGCCTGGAAAATACCGATCAACCGGGTGCGGAAGTTCCGCCAAGTGGAAGCGCCCGGCTTGAAACGGTGCTAGCGCGGCAGCCGTCCGAATTGCCCGGAACCCGGCGTGGAGGCCGACCGGCGGCGTGATTCCTGACCACCCCCGCCACCTGAAGCCCGGCGGGGCCGTTGCTGCTGCTGTTGCTGGCGCGGCTTTGGCGCAGCGCGCTGCGGGCGGGGCTGACGCGGCGGGCGGGCCGGCGCGGCTTCCTCGGCTTCGCCGGTGCGGCGATCTTCCGCCGGGATTTGCGCGCGGATCAGCTTTTCAATGGCGCGTAGCTTGTCGCGATCCTCGCCAGAGCAAAGCGCAATCGCAATACCCGCCGCGCCGGCGCGTGCCGTGCGGCCAATGCGATGCACATAGGTTTCCGGCACTTCCGGCAAATCAAACTGGATCACGTGGGTCACGCCATCCACATCAATGCCGCGCGCGGCGATATCGGTCGCGACCAGCACGGGCGCGCGGCCATCACGGAAAGCTGCCAGGGCAGCTTCGCGCGCATTCTGCGATTTATTGCCATGGATCGCATTGGCCTTGATGCCATCCTGGTCCAGCTGATTAACAATCCGATCCGCGCCATGCTTGGTGCGGCTGAAAATCAAGGCACGGCCAACGCCTTCCGCGCGCAGCAATTCCGCCAGCACGCGGCGCTTATCCTGCCGATTGGCGTGAATGACGCGCTGCGCCACTTTCTCCGCCGTGCTCGCCACCGGCGCCACCGCCACGCGCACGGGGGATTTCAGCATTTCATCGGCCAGGCGGTTGATTTCCGCCGGCATGGTGGCGCTGAAGAACAGCGTCTGGCGTTCCGCCGGCACGGCACGGATAAGCCGACGAATGGCCGGCAGAAAGCCCTTATCGAGCATCTGATCCGCCTCATCCAACACTAGCGCGCTTACGTGATCCAGCCGAGCAGAGCCCTGTTCCAGATGATCCTGCAAGCGGCCAGGGGTTGCCACCAGCACATCAATGCCGCGGCCCAGCGCCTGGCGCTGGCCGCCAAAGCCAACACCGCCGAAAATGGTCGCGATGGAAAAGCCGAGATGCTTGCCATAGGCGCGGAAGCTTTCGGCGATTTGCGTCGCCAATTCCCGCGTCGGGCTCAGCACCAGCACGCGGCAACCGCCGCGCGGTGGGCGGCCCTTAAGGGCGGCAAGCTTATGCAGCAAGGGCAGCGCAAAGGCCGCGGTCTTGCCGGTGCCGGTCTGGGCAATGCCCAAAAGGTCGCGCCCTTCCAGCACGGCCGGAATGGCCTGGGCCTGGATGGGGGTGGGGGATTTGTAGCCCTCATCCTTCAAAGCCTGAAGGATAAGCGGGTTGAGGCGCAGCGCCTCGAAATGTTCGGTCACGATGAATCCTAATCAGCCGCGCACAGCCTTCCGGGCCAAGCGCGGCTTGGGGCAGAAAGCCCCGCGGGATTGGGACCGTCCTAGTGGGAAAGGCGCTCTGGCTGGCCCGGAACCACATCTCGCTTTTGCACCGCGAGGGGTCCGATCACGCAGCCGCCAGGGCGCGCGGCGCGCTGAGATGCGCGCTGACGGAATGCATATGGACGCCAAAGGGGGCGAAAGCAAGGCGGGGAAGCCCCGCTTGCCAATTATGCCGACATCTGGATCGGCGGTTCCACATCCGGCGGCAGCGGGCAGACATAGGGCGTTGCTTCGGTGCGCTTCTGGTGATCCGCCTTGGCGGCGGCCAGGATTTCCGGATTGGTAATGGCATCCACCGCCGTGCCGGCCATGATTTTCGCCACATGCACCAGGCCCTTATGGGCAATGCCGGATTTGCCCTGGGCGGTCAGTTGCCAGGAATGGCCCGGCGTGCCCACCGCGCAAGTGGCGCCGCGCGCCTGCACGGTTGGCACCGCCCAGGAAACATCGCCGACATCGGTGGAACCAACACCCCCAAAGCCCTTGTTTTCCAGCGGGACGATCTTGTCACACAGCGGCAAATCCATCTCCGGCGTCAGGCCATGGCGACGGAAGGCCGAGACAATATCCTCGGGCTTCAGCGTTGCCTGGATTTCGCGCGCGTAGCGGCGATCTTCCTCATCGAATTGCGGCGGGCCGAGGCGCTGGAAATTATCGAACATCGCCTTTTCCAAGGGCGTATTGCCGAGCAGATTGGAAACCGCGCTGACCACCTTGGTGGAGACACTGGTTTCCGTCATCAGCGCGGCGCCATCGGCAATCTTGCGCACCCGCGCGACCAGGCCGTTCAGTTCCACCAAATCCCGCGCGCGGATCAGATAACGCACCTTGGCCGTGCCCTGCACCACATTGGGCGCAATGCCGCCGGCATCCAGATAGGCGTAATGAATGCGCGCATCGGATGGCATGTGTTCGCGCATGTAATTCACGCCGACATTCATCAATTCCACCGCATCAAGCGCGCTACGGCCCAGATGCGGCGCGGCGGCGGCGTGGGAAGACCGGCCAGTGAAGCTGAAATCAATGCGTGTATTCGCAAGTGAGACCGGTTCATTCACCGCGGAAAACGCTGCCGGGTGCCAGCAAATCGCCATATCCACATCATCAAAGCAGCCGGCGCGCACCATGAAGCCCTTGGCCGCGCCGCCTTCTTCCGCCGGGCAGCCGTAATAGCGCACGCGGCCCTTGATGCCGTTTTGCGCGAGCCAATCCTTCACCGCACTCGCGGCCAAAAGCGAAGCGGCGCCGAGCAGATTATGCCCGCAACCATGCCCGCTGCCATCGCCCGGCAGGGGGCGCGGTTCCGCGATGCCGGCTTCCTGGGAAAGCCCCGGCAGCGCATCATATTCGCCAAGGATCGCAATGACGGGGCCTTCTTCACCCGCTTCGCCCATCACCGCGGTCGGGATGCCCGCGACATTCTTCGTCACGCGGAAACCATGCGCTTCCAGCATGGCGGTATGTTCGGCGCAGGAACGATGCTCAGCATAGCAGAGTTCCGGCATGCCCCAGACGCGGTCGCTGAGTTCAATTGCCTCGGGCGCCTTGGCATCCACCAGCCGCCAGATTTCTTCCGTATTGCGCATTGCGTCAGGCTCCTCGATTTCCGGGCACGAGTTTCGCGCGGTGCCCCCGCCAAGTCCAGGGGTGGACGCGTCGAAGCCGGAAGCGCAAGCTTTATGCCTGCTGGAAAGGAAACCGCCATGGCCCGTGTGCGTGACGTCTCGCCCGAGGAATTGACGCCGGAACTCCGCGATATCTGGCATCGCTATGTCACGGGGTATGGCCCGTTTGAGGAGCAATTGGCGGTTTTCGCCCATGTGCCGGCGGCGCTACGCCATTTGATGCCGATGCTGATGGAATTGCGCGCGGCGGGGACGCTGCCGCGGCGTTATCTGGAACTCGCCATCGTGGTCGTCTCAAAGCTCAATGCCTGCGATTACTGCGTGGATCATCACGGACCGTTCCTGGCGGTGGAAGGCATCCCGACCGAGGCCTTGGAAGGCCTGCCGGGGCGGATTGATCACCCGTCATTGACGCCGCTTGATCGGCTGGTGGCGGAATATTCCGTGGCCGCCTGGGAAAACAGCCACCGCGTGCCGGAACGCCTGTTCCGCGCGCTACGAGAGCATTTTTCCGAGGCGCAGATTGTGGAACTGACGTTGCGCATCACGCTTTGCGGCTTTTTCAACCGCTTCACCGGCGCGTTGGGGATTGATGAGGCGCAGCACAAGGCCGCAGCGGCGGAATAGGGAAGGGTTACGCCCCCTTCACGCCCCCCGCCGTCAGCCCCGCGACAATCTGCTTCTGCGCGACCAGCGTCAGGATCAAGACCGGGGCAGTGACCAATAACGCAGCGGCAGACAGCGGCCCCCAGGCGATTTGCTCAAAGGTGAGCATGTTATTCACCGCAACCGGCAAGGTGCGTGTCTCCCGCCCCGCCAGCACCATGGCGAAGATGAAATTATTCCAGGAGAAAATGAAGGAAAGAATGGTCGCCACCGTAATCCCAGGCCGCGCCAGCGGCATCGCCACATAGCGAAACGCCTGCCAGATCGTGGCACCATCCACCAAGGCGGCTTCCTCCAATTCCGGCGGCAGGCCTTCAAAGAAGGAAATCATCACCCAAACCACAATCGGCACTGTGATCACCAAATGCGTGATCACAATCGGCGTCAGCGAACCCGTCATGCCAAGCCATTGGAACAGCAGAAATAGCGGGATCAGATAGGAAAGCCCCGGCGTGATGCGCGCAATCAGGATCAGCGCGGCGGCGCGCATGGCGTGCATTTTGGCAATGCCATAACCCGCCGGCACGCCAATCAGCAGCGCAATTCCGGTGGCACCGAAGGACACAACCACGGAATTCCAGGCAAAGCGCAGGAAATCATTGCGCGCGAAAACTTCGCGGTAATTGTCCAGTGTCGGCGATTGCGGGATGAAGATTGGCGGCCAATCCGTATTGTCCAATTCATTCTTGAAGGAAAGTGAGAGCATCCACAGGAAGAACAGGATGGCAGGCGAGATCAGCACCAGCACCGAAAAGCCAAAGCCGATATTGCCAATCAGCCGGCGCAGCCGATACGCCGCCGGGCTTCGTTTTGCTTCCAGGCTCATGTCATTTTCACCCGTTGGCGTGTCCATAGCAGCAGCGCTGCCAAAGCCAGGATAATGGCGAAAAACACCACCACCACAGCGGAAGCATAGCCCACATTGTAGAAGGCGAAGGCCTGCAGATAGAGGAAGATATTGATCGTCTCGCTGGCCGAACCCGGCCCGCCCTGGGTGATGACATAGATCGTATCAAAGGCCTTCAGCGCATCAATGCAGCGGATGATCAGCGCCACGACAATAAAGGGCATCAGCAAGGGCAGCGTGATGTGGCGAAACGCCTGCCAGCCATTGGCGCCATCAATCTTCGCCGCCTCATAAGGATCAACCGGCAAGGAAGCGAGGCCCCCCAGGATCAGCAGCATCACCAAGGGTGTCCAATGCCAGA
>JBIIIE010000127.1:0-7838 GCA_044235135.1 Roseomonas sp.
GCGGGCTTGCTATGGCAGCCACGCCACGCTGGTGCGAAGCCCGCCTGCCGATCTGGTATGGGTTTTTTCCATCCGCTGCGGCGCTGATCTGGCTGAGCGGCATGGGCGGCGATAGCAGCCTGCCCTTCGCGCTTTTTGTGGTGCTTTTGCTGCCCTTCTTTCTGCTGGGGCTTGCCGCGGTGCATCGGCGTTCTGCCGGCCGCACCGCCCGGCCCTTCATGCTTGGCGTCTTCTACGCCGGGCTTGTGATCTTGAGCGTGCCGGCCGCAATCGCGGTGACGGCCTTCGGCATTTTCGAACAATGGGGGCGGCGCAACCAGCCGCCCGGAGGCATGACATGATTGACCTGATCCTGATGCAGCGCGTGGACAAGCTTGGCCAAATGGGTGAACGCGTGAAGGTGCGCCCTGGCTATGCGCGCAATTTCCTGTTGCCCACCGGCAAGGCGATCCGCGCCAGCAAATCCAATCTGGAACGCTTCGAACGCGAACGCGCCCAGCTTGAAGCGGATAACATCAAGCGCCGTGGTGAGGCTGAGCGTGTGGCCGAACGCGTGGCCGGGCTTTCCGTGATCATCATCCGCCAGGCGGGTGAAAGCGGCAGCCTTTATGGTTCCGTGGTGGCGCGCGACATCGCGGTGGCCTGCACCGAAGGTGGCCTGACCATCGCGCGTGAGCAGGTGCTGCTGGGTGAGCCGATCAAGGCCATTGGCGTCAGCACGGTGCAGGTGGAATTGCACCCGGAAGTGCAAATCCCCGTCACGGTGAATGTGGCGCGCAGCCGCGAAGAAGCGGAAAAGCAGGCGCGCGGTGAAGCGGTGGGCCAGGCGGCAGAAGCCGAAAGCCTGGAAGCGGAATTGGCCGCCGAAATGGCCGCGACGGAAGAAGCCGGCTGAATCATGGCTGGGCGGGCATGGCGCCCGCCCCAAACGCTGCGGCTTGGCTGAAGAATTCTTGCTTGTCCGGTGCTGCAATGCGAACCGGGCGGGCAAGCATTACGCAAGCGCACGCCGCAGAAACACCCCCACCGGCACCATGCCGGGGATCACCTGATCCACAAAAACCGCAAGCCGCTTCATGAATTCGGGCAAGCCTGGCGGAGAGGCTGGCGCTGGCCCAAGGGCGGCGATCAGCCCTGGCGCGGCATCACGCGCGGCGGCCACCGCGGCGTCACGCGCACGCATGAGACCCTGTTCCGCCTGCAATGACGCCAGCAATTCAGGCAGCCGCGCCAGAAATTCCGGCCAAAGCGCCAGATGCAGATAAAGGCTTGGCACCACCGCCGCATCCGATAGCCCATGCGCTGCCGTGAGTGCGCTGATCTCTGCCTGTTGCGCCGGCGGCAATGCCGCCAATCGCGGCAAGGGCGGCGGTGCCGGCAGCATCGCGCCTCGTGCCGCGGGGGCGGGGCGCGCGCCTGGCGCCATGCCCTGCGCGCGCAACAAAATGGCCGAAAGCAGCGCGAGGTTTGTCAGATTGCCGCGATTGTAAATCTCCACCAAAGCCGCAATCGCCGCGTGATCCTGCGGCTTCGCTGATGCGGCGGGCATTGGCAGCGTGATGGCCGCCGCAATGCCATCCCGCGCCGCTGCTGCTGCACCAGACGCAAGCGCGGGCGCTGCCTGCGCCCAAAGCCAATCAAGCACGCCAGGCAGCGCCGCCGCGTGGCGCCAGATCAGATTCACCTGGCCGATGCCGATGCCTTCATTCAAGTCGGCGTAAATCGCGGCAATCGCGGGGGGCGCCTCGGCTTCGCGGATTTCGGGCAGGCTGGTGGCGGACATGGTTTGGAACCCCCTCTGGCCGCGCATGATGCGCCCCAGGCGCAGCCTTCACCAGCCCCGGCAATCACGCTTTGCCAAGCGGGCCACTTGGAAGACGGCCGTTACACGGCGTGAAGCGTGGATGGATCGGGCGCCGGCCCAGGCAAGTGGTGGCACCGGTTGGTTGAAGTGCGGCCTGATGCGTGACAGTGTGGTTTCCTAAAATTGTTAATCATTCGCTGACTTCAGGAGAACGCCATGGGCAAGCTTGTGATTTGCACCGGGAGCGACTCGAATCTTTTCTATCTTGCCAAGGGGCTTGTCTTGTCATTGCGGCGTGTGCTGCCGCTTTATGATGCTGAGTTGGCGTTTTTCGATCTGGGCTGCACGCAACAAGAATTGGCCTGGCTGCAAGCGTATTCCGTTGATGTAATAAAACCAAAGGACGATTTTGGAATCGCGAATGCTGAGGGTTTCAAGAGTTATATGTTTGGCCAGACCTGCCGGCCCATGCTCCCGGGCTATTTACCGGGCCGCTCAACCTATTTGTGGCTGGATGCGGATACTTGGGTGCAGGATGTTTCGGTGATCCAGGATTTTGTTGCCATTGCAGCGGAAGGCAAGGCTGCAGCCGTTCTTGAACTGGATCCGGCCTATCCATGGTACTTCCGACGAGCAAGTGCTTTCCATGGCTACAAAATAGCACAGTGGACGGCAGCATTTGGTCCCGAAGTTGCGCGCCAGCTGCACCTTGCAACCCTGCTGAATTCTGGCGTGCTGGCCATGCCAGGAAATAGTCCACTATGGAAACGCTGGGAGGATAATCTTGTCCTTTCCCTGGCGCGAGGCCCAACACATCTTAGTGAGCAATTGGCGCTCCAGAAAACATTAATGGAAAACAATATGCTCTTTCCATTGGCTGCCCGCCGCAACTGGATGTGCAATTACGCATTACCCAAAAAAAGGCGCTCTGATGGTTTGTGGGTCGAGCCCCGCCCTTCGGGCCAACCTATCGGCATTGTCCATCTTGTTGCTTCGGATATGCGCGAAACCTATCTCCGCCACGGGTTGCTGTTCGATGGTGGCGATTACCTCTCGCCCGAGGAGGTACCGGAAGGGCTACGCGCCGCCTTCCTGGCCGGGCGGCGGCGACCCGTGATTGGAGAGATGCAGGCGGCAAAGCCCGATTAGGGAGATAGAGACACCCCCTAGGCGGGCCGTTGCACGGACCATAGCGTATCCATCACTGCCACTTGCGATCCCCAACGCTTGGCCAAGCTTTGCGCTTCCGTCATCACATCCGGCCAATCATTCGAATAATCATGGCCCGCCGCGCAGCCCCCCGGCCTGATCTTGCTGGACCAGAACGACATGTTCCGCGCAAGTATCGGGTTCGCGTGGATGGCGTCTTCCACATAAAGATCAATCGGCAGCCTCCAGCCACGCGCGATATCCGGGCTATAGCCCTGGATCATCACGATATTATCGCAATCGCGCGTGAAATGCTGAAAGGCTTCGCGTGAAAAGGGCGGTGCCTTTTGCGGGCCTTCCACCAGATCAATGATCCACTTCGCCCTGGCCCAGGGATCAACGCAAAAAAGCGTGACCCCCGGCTGGCAGGCTTTAGACATATGCCATGAGGAAAGGCCATACAGCGCGCCGACCTCGACAATCACCCCGCCGGGCGGCACCTAGCTTGCCAAGATCATCAGCCTTTGCAACTCGGCTGCGGTCATCTGACCTGGGATGGCAAGGTTCAAGGACATGAAAACTCTCCTTCTCAGATCGAGATTATGCATCGGAACATGAAGATTGTTCCAGTAAGGGCGTCTGGGCTGACAAAACGGCGACGCCCCGAGTTCCGCCAATAATGCGCGGCCATCACGCCACCCTGTCCAAACGACACGCCTCACGCTAAAGCGCCTTTATGCGCTTCGAACCCACGCCCCGCCCCGCCCTCGCTGAAATCCCCGGCTCCCTGATCCGTGAGGTCTCAGAAGTCGGGCGCTACATGCAAGATGTCATTCCCCTCTGGTTCGGGGAACCGGATACGGTCACGCCGGATTTCGTGCGGGAAGCGGCGAAGCTGGCGCTGGATGAAGGCAAAACCTTCTATGCGCCCAATCCAGGCATTCCGCCGCTCAGGGAAGCCATCGCGGCTTACCTCAAGCGTAATAATCGGCCCGTCGGCACATCGCGCATCGCGGTCACGGCATCGGGCGTCAATGCGCTGATGCTGGTGGCGCAGGCGCTGCTTTCGCCCGGTGATCGCGTGGTGATCCCAACCCCCGCCTGGCCCAATATGGATGGCATTGCGCGCGTGATGGGCGCGGAAGTCACCGATATGCCGCTTCGCCTCATGAACGGTATCTGGCGGGCGGATTTGGATGAATTGCTGGCGGCCATCACGCCTGAGACAAAGCTGTTGTTCCTGAACAGCCCTGGCAATCCCACGGGCTGGACCCTGACGGGCGCGGAACAGCGCGCCATCCTGGAAAAATGCCGCCAGACCGGCACCTGGATTCTGGCCGATGATGTCTATGAAAGGCTCTATTTCGCCGGCGATGCCGCGCCTTCCTTTCTGGAAATAGCGGATGAACAGGATCGTGTTGTCTCGGTCAATTCATTCTCCAAATCCTGGGCCATGACGGGCTGGCGCCTGGGCTGGATTGTGGCACCGCCGGCGCTGATGGACGCGATCGGCAAGCTTAATGAATTCAACATGTCCTCAGCGCCCACCTTCATCCAGCATGCCGGCGTGGTGGCGCTCGATCAGGGTGATGCCTTCATCGCGGAAACCCGCGCGCGGTATCTGAAGGCGCGCGATATTGCGCATGCGGCGCTGTCTGCCGTGCCCGGCATCACGGCACCCCGCCCGGATGGCGCGATGTATCTGTTCCTGAAGGTGGAAGGCTGCACGGATAGCCTGGCGCTGGCCAAATCCCTGCTGCATTCGGCCCGCGTTGGCATTGCACCTGGCGCGGCCTTCGGCGCGGGCGGGGAAGGCCATTTGCGGCTTTGCTTTGCGCAATCCGAAGCGCGCATTCGTGAGGCCAGCGGGCGTCTCTCGGAAGCTTTGTCCCGGCGCTGATTGACCCTAGCGGCGTAGTTCCCCGGCGAATTCCAGAATCTCGCGGGACCGCGTGACACGGCTCCCCCAAACACGATCAAATTCCGCGATCATGCCGGAAAGCGCGGGGGAGCCCGGCAGCGCCTCGGCCGCCGCTACGCTCGGGAATTCGTAGAAGGCGAAATGGAGCGAGGGGTCGGTCTTGCTCCAGCAGCGCCAGGCATGGGCAACGCCAAAGGCCGCCAGCGCATCGGGCAGATGTTCCTTCTCATACCAGGTATCGAAAGCGGGGCGGTCGGCGGGGTCTGCCACCACAGCGCGCACCATGAAGAAAGCCTTGGACATGCGTGTTTCCCTCAATCTTGCGCCGTTGATGAAAGCGCTTGGCTGGGCAGAGCCTAGGGCATTTCCAAGCCAAGCGGAAACACTTGCTCAAATGCCGCTTGCATTCGGCGTCCGGTATCGGAAGATGGGCCATCGCCCTTTGCCGGGCGGCTCAACATGATGGGGTGGAAATGTTCTCTCATATCTTCGTCGGCGCGGATGATGTCGCCGTTTCCAAGAAATTCTATGACGCGGCGCTGGCTGTGCTTGGCGTCGCGGAAGGCAAGATGGACCCGAAAGGGCGCTGCTTTTATCGCACGCCAACCGGCACGCTTGGCATCAGCAAGCCGATTGACGGCAAGGCCGCCTGCGGTGCCAATGGCGGCACCATCGGTTTTGGCTGCGATAGCCCGGAAAAGGTGAAGGCCTTCCATGATGCGGCTGTGGCCAATGGCGGCACCAGCATCGAAGACCCGCCCGGCTGGCGTGAAGGTGGCGCGGTGCGGCTTTATCTGGCCTATGTGCGCGACCCTTACGGCAATAAGCTTTGCGCGCTGCATCGCGGCGGGTAAGGCCACGGCGCAACCACACGGGATCGCGCCGCGCAAAGCGCGGTCCCGATGATATCAAAAAGGAAAAGATGGTAGCGGCGAGCGGACTTGAACCGCTGACCCCGGCATTATGAGTGCCGTGCTCTAACCAGCTGAGCTACGCCGCCATTCTGGCCCGCGAGTTAGGCCGCTGCCCGGTCAGTGTCAACCGAAAGCCGCGCGCGCAGAAAACCGCCGCCCAAAACGCGGTCCCCGTCATACATCACGCAGGCCTGGCCGGGCGCGATCACGCCCGGTTCATCCAGCAGCGCACGCAACAGCCCTGTGGAGGCATCCCAGGTTACCTCCGCAGCGCGCGGCACTTCGCGGGCGCGCAGCTTCACGGCGCAGCGGAGCGGCGTGGTGGGCGGGGGGATCAGCCAATTCACCTCACCTACCTCGGCGTCCCGCCGTTCCAGGCCAGCGCGCGGCGCCAGCACAATGCGGCGCTTCGGTGCATCCACCGCGGCCACGTAAAGCTTTTCCGCGCCATCCCAGGAAGCCTGGCCGAGGCCCCGCCCCTGCCCCACGGTAAAGCCGGAAATCCCGCCATGCTGACCCAGTACGCGGCCATCGGCATGGATGAACTCACCCGGTTCCGCCGCATCGGGGCGCAGTTTCCCCACCAGCGCATCATAGCGCCCAGCGGGCACAAAACAGATATCCTGGCTATCGGGCTTTTCCGCCACCGCGAGCCCCAACCGCGCGGCGGCAGCGCGGACGGTCGCTTTGTCCGGCATGTCACCCAAAGGAAAGCGCGCCATGGCAAGCTGCGCGCTGGTGGTGGCGGCCAGGAAGTAGCTTTGGTCCCGATCAGGATCAACGGCGCGGTGCAATTCGGCGCCATGCGGGCCTTCAATGCGCCGCGCGTAATGGCCGGTGGCCAAAGCCTCGCACCCCAAATCCTCGGCCATGGCCACCATGTCGCGGAATTTCACGGTCTGATTGCAGCGAATGCAGGGCACGGGCGTTTCGCCGCGGGCATAGCTATCGGCGAAATCACGCATCACATCGCGGCGGAAAATCTCTTCCCGGTCCAGCACGTAATGGGCGATGCCAAGCTTATCGGCCACGCGCCGCGCATCCAGAATATCCTGCCCCGCGCAGCAGGCGCCTTTTTTCTGCAAGGCCGCGCCGTGATCATAAAGCTGCAAGGTGGCGCCAATCACTTCATGCCCCGCTTCCTGGAGCAGCGCAGCCACCACGCTGCTATCCACCCCGCCCGACATGGCCACCAGCACGCGCATCTTCAGGCCCGCCCCGCCGCATCAAGCCCCTGCTGCCAGAAGCGCTGTTCCAGCCGCGCGGCTTCGGCGAAATCCGCCGCCAGACGCGCGAAACGGGCCTCGCCACCATGAGACTCACCCAGCGCATCAATCCGCCGTGCCGCCGCATGGGCCATTTCCTGATAGGAAGCGGCGGCATAGGCATCAATCCAGGACTGGTAAGCATTGCCATCACGCTGGCGCGCAGGGTCCGCCAGGATGCGCAGCGCCACCTGGGCATAACCCACCGTGCAGGGCGCCAAAGCCACTTCCAGGTCCAGAATATCGCCGGCATAGCCGCGATCCAGCACCCAGCGCGTGTAGGAAACTGTCTCGGCGCTTTCGGGCACGCTGACCACAGCCGCTTCCGAAAGCCCCCATTCGGCGCAGTATTTCAGATGGAGCTTGGTTTCATCCAGAATGGCCAGCACCGCAGCGGCTTTTTCGCGCATCGCGGCAAGGCTTTCGCCCTTCAGCACCGCCAAAGCCTTGGCGCGGGCGAAATGGATCAGGAACAGGTAATCCTGGATCAGGTAATGCTGAAACGCCTTCAGCGGCAAAGTGCCAGCCGAAAGCTGCTGCACAAAAGGATGCCAGGTGTAATCGCGCCATTCGGATGCAGCGGCGGCCGACAGCTTGCGAAACAAGCCCCCTTCCGCACCGAATTCATCCCATGGCGCGGCCATGCCTCAGCCGCCCGCGTTGCGCGACCCGGCGGGCAGCTTCACCACCAGCCCATCCAGCGCATCCGTCATGATCAATTGGCAGCCAAGCCGGCTGGTTTCCTGCAAATCGAAGGCGAGGTCGAGCATGTCTTCCTCATCCTC